>JALYZK010000082.1 GCA_030945705.1 Vulcanimicrobiota bacterium
TGCCAGTTCCGCGCGAGCTAAAACCCTATCGGCGTCGACGAATGACCTCGCCGTTATAGCCAATTGCATCTGCCTACAGGCCGTAGCGGCGTCATCCATGCGACCGCCTTCACACAACGCTTCCACAAGGTGGCGCCACGCGATAATTCTTTCCAAGCCGTCGCCGGTCGATGTTACAATCGTTCGCATGATGTCTGCAGATAACTCAAACTGGCCCGATGCAGTGAACGTCTCCGCATAGGCTAGTCGAGGATCGCAATCATCTTCTGAGGGATCATTGGCGCTCGGCGGGCAAGGAGCGCCTTCCTTTAGTGCCTCCGCGATGCGCCCAAGAGCAGCGCGGCGCTCAAAATAGAACTTGCTCTTGCCGATGCCCAATTCGGCGGCCACCTTGCCGAGCGGCTGTCCTCCGATATCATATTTCGCGATGATTGCATGCTGCCGGAATGCGTGGGTCCCGTCGCGGTCCCCCGGTTGCGCGACCTTCAGTGATTCCACGATTGCCAGAATGAGTACACGAAGTCGTTTTGCCGATGCGAGGCTCGCACCATTCAACGACGACTGTGGAAAATACGGTGCAGCAAGAATGTTGCGCCGCAGGAACCTTGTTTCATTGAAGTGTCGAAACAGATGCCGGACGGCCGCCGCGTCGCTGAGCGGAATCATAAGTATAAATTATCATTGAAGACGCTTTCCCCTACCAACCTTGGAGATTCGTTATGTGGGAACTCGTTCAGACTACGTTGGGGCTCCGCCGGGATTTCGCGGCGGCAGAGGGCGTGGTTCCACTGACTTGGTAGGTCACCACTTACTATCCCGACTTAGCCTGCCAAGCGGAGCGATGCCGATCACTGGTACCGCTTGGCACCAGGCTGCGGCTCGGGTAAAATTGGAGCATAGGGAAACAGCGATCCGAAGAAGGGGTGACTCTAGGAGCTTGGTTCCTGGGGGGAACATAACGATGCCAAGATCCAAATTAGTTCCGGCTAGAGAGAACGGTGATAAAAAACAAGATGTGAAGTGGGTTCGGCACCTGCTTCGTCACCTTGACAACGGCTCTGCCCTTCGCACAAACCCGCTGGTCGGACTTCTATGGAACAGCGACGACAACACCGCTAACTTTACTAAGAATCAAGAATTCGCACAAACTGTAAGCGACATCGTCCGCGCCGCAATACGCTCAGTGGCGCTTGAAACGCGAGTCGGCAAGAACGCAATACATGCTACGCGACGGGCCGAAATTTTAGAACGCTATGATTTAAGAGGCCAGCTGTCATCGGATATCTGTAAGTTTTTAGGAATCTGCAAGAGTAAATATCAGTACGAACGGCGCGCTGCACTTGCTCGGCTCGGCGAACAGATAAAAGCTCGGTTGGAAATGAGAGCGATGACGACGAGCGCGCTGCCCGACGGCTTCAAGGTTCAGGAACAACACGCCCACCTTCTTATGGAAGCCGGGCTCTTCGACATGGCTGCCGGTACGCTGCGTCGATTGCAGCGCCAGGTCCCCGACGCCGGACGGCGGGCCGCGTATGCTTATCAACTCATAAAGGTGCTGTGGCAATCAGAAAAGGTCCGTGAAGCTCGTGAAGAGCTCTCGGCTGCGCGTCGCGAGTGTGCCGGCGAGCTTACATCGAACGCAGGGTTTGAAGTCGAGGCCAGCCTTGCCACGGCCCGCATGGTAATTGCTACTAGTCGCGAGGAGATCATCGACTCGTTAGAGTTTTTGCAACGTGAACGATCGAGAATCGCCTCGCTGAGCGAATCCAAAGATCCTGCGCTGCGATCTACAGCCGCCGTATTGCTGCATCAGGCAGGTTCGCTATTGGGAGAACTCGGGAACTTAAGCGAATCCATATTCCTGCACGAGAAAGCGCTCGTTCTCCTTAACCAGTTCACCAGCGTTGAACCATTTTGTGGGCACGAAGCCCTTTTCCGCGCGGATATTTTAAGTTCGTTGGCCTCGGCGCTCGCCTTTGAACCCGGACGTTTGGGAGAAGCCCGTGAAAGGAACGCCGAAGCGCTTTCGGTCGCAGCTCGTCATAATTCGCTCATTCGCATGGCCCGCGCGCATAGCAATGAAGCAGTTTACGGGGTGTGGAGCGGTCAACATAAGACGATGCTCGTACATGCCGAATTAGCTGACTCCTTGGTTAAGGCGCTCGGAGGAACAATCGATCGGCATCGAATTGCGTTAGTTCACGCTCGTGCGTTGGCCGCATCGGGTTTACTACATGAAGCGCAGCTGAGAGTTCGGCGTGTGAAAAGCGATCCGCAATTGCACGCGTACCCCGCGGCCATTGCATCCATTTTTGAGAGCGAAATCTTAGCCTTAGCCGGCCAGCGGGAACGGTCCTTGGCTGCGGGAGAGGCCGCACTCCGCATAGCCTTCGAGCTGAGAATCGAGCGAATCGTTGGGAAGGCAATGCGTGTCGTGGCAGAAGCCCATGAGGCACTGGGTAATAAGACTCAAGCGATGGCGTACGTCGATCCGGCCATCGCCAATTTGGAACACGCCGGAGACCCGTTTTCGCTCGCACGCGCTTGCGGCTGTTCTGCACGCATCACTCGCAACCGAAGACATCGCGGTATGGCGGCAGATCTGCTAGCGAGCATGTCGCGGGCGGTCGCGCAGTAGTGCAATCCAGGCTAACCAACGTGTGATGTTTTTGTGGACATTCGTGCCAGGGTTACATTTGGTCTAGCTCAATTACTTCCTCACAACCTGTGCTTTAGGATGGGGATGCTCGATGTTGATCAGCCGCGCTACTCTGGCCGCAATACGCAAGTGCTACGCTTTTGCCATGATTGCTGTCTTTATTTCTGCATTCGTTATGAGCTACGCTCGGGGCGCGGAATTAGGTATAGGGAGGCTTCCAATTCCGCGAGGTTCGGAAACCGTTGCACTCCATGACGGCAGCATCGCCTCAATCGGCGCAGATGGGCTCGTCCAGGTTTTTTCGAAGGACAAAAACGGCCGCTCGCGAGTAACGTATCGCACCATCCCCATCCCGAACAAGAACAGTGAGGTTTCGCTTACGGGGGGACTGCCCGATAAAGCACGACTGACCGCAGAACTGAGCAAAGAGCCGCCGACAACGCCCTACGCCTCTGGGCGCATCATCGTGATATTTCGGGATGGGGTCCATGCATCAACTGATTCGTTGG
>JALYZK010000084.1 GCA_030945705.1 Vulcanimicrobiota bacterium
ATGCGCAACGCCTGCTTCTACGCGGAAATGCTGAAATTGTTCTCCTGGACTTGCCCGCGGCGGAACAGAGCTAAGGAGCCGATTGCATGAAGGAATGTACACGTCTTAATGACATCCGTGAGGTCTCACTAAGTGCGCAGGGCTGTGAAGAATGCTTGAAGACCGGCGATGTGTGGGTGCATCTGCGCGAATGTTTGGAGTGCGGCCACGTGGGGTGTTGCGATTCCTCCAAGAACATGCACGCAACAAAACACTTTGTGGCGACAAAGCATCCGGTCATGCAGTCGTTCCAAGCCGGCGAGCACTGGAAGTACTGCTACATAGACCAAGTGATGTTGGGCTAATGGACTCCTACTCGCCAGAAGAGTGCAACCCGACTAGCCGCCTTGAATCACCACACGGCGCGATGCCGCTCGCCACACTATGAATGATAATCCGCTGAAGAGCACCAGCCACAACGCTTGCGCCAGCATGTATCTCAGATAATCCGCCGGCCCTATAATCCCGACATATATTAAGAGCGGCGTGGAGTAAATGGCCGCAAACGGTAAAGCAAAAACGATGCGGCCCAGTATGCCGGGGAAAAACGTTAGCGGCACGATTTGGCCACTTAAGAGGTCGGAAACCCAGCGGATAATGAGCTGAATGGCAAAGGTTTCCAGCGTCCAAAAAGCGATGGCGTTCATGAGGAAATTCAGAAAAAAATTGACCAGGTATCCGAGTGTGAACGAGACGAGAAAGGCTGCAAGGACGCCGGATCTCGGGACGTCAATGTGGACCAGCAAGAGCGAAAACAGAATGGACGGGACGACCAGAAGAGCATGAAAGACCGTTTGACCGATGCCATCGCTGAAGAAGTACAACGGCAAGTTGATCGGCTTCATCAAGTCGGTTGCGATGGTGCCTTCGCGCACCTTTTCGCGAATGGCCCGCGTCCCGTCGATTTCTAAAATTAGCGACATCAGCAGCGCCACCGTTGCATAGGTGATCATCGCGTGCAAGGGCAGCCCGATCGGCGCCGCGTTTTGGGCGTATAGCGCCGTCCACAACGAGCGTAGTAGATACACGCGGATTATCAAGGAACCGACGTTGGTAAATACTTCTATCCGATAGGTGGATTCGCGAGAGAACGCCTTTTTTGCGAACTCCACGTATGGTTCCCAGTTCAAGGATGCTATTTTACTTTGCCACGCCGTTCGCGTTCGAGTGCAGCCTCGCGCCGCATGCGTGCTTCCTCCAGTTCCATAAAGGTCACATCCAGCACTTTTGCGACGTCTGCTGATTGTGTCGGCGGTGGCTCTTCGCGCGTCTTACCGGCCGCAGCGCCCTTCGCCGGCAGCTTTTTGGTCGAGCTTGTCTCTACGATGGGAGCGTCTTGCGCGTGCGTCTTACGGAGAAACTTGGAGTACGCGTCGGCGGCTTTCGCCCGGACGTCATCGGTATACGGTAAATTGAAGACGCTCTCGAAAAAATTCATCTGTTTGTGCACTTCCGGCGCTTCGCGGGGTGGATGAATCTTCGCTGGGTCTCCGTAAGCGATGTGCTGCATGGGAACCGACATTCCGCTGGGGACGCGCGTATTGATGTGCACGATGCCGCCGAGGGCGACACTAACGCCTTCCTCGATGGTCGCACCGTTAAACACCTTGGCGCCCGCCGCAATAAAAACGCCTGGGTCGAGGGCCGCTCCGACGATGTATGCACCGGGTCCGATGATGCAACTCTCGCCCACGCTTAAAGGAAACTGAATTGCGCTACCGCCGCTGGATTTTAGCACCGCATTTTCCATCACGACGGTATTGGCCCCGACGACCACCGGTGCGCCTTCGGCCGTGATGACCGCGCCATAGAGGACCGCACAACCTTCTTCAATGGTGACATCTCCGCTGAGGACGGCATTCGGCGCGACGTATGCGCTTGGGTGGACGGTTGGCTTTTTTCCGTTGGAGGATAAGATCATGTTTGAACTCCCAGCGGCGCGCTTTGCGCCGAGGGGTCATTGTACCCTTCAATATAAATCCGGCGGATAATGGATTCGAGTTCGGGTTCTTCGATGGAAACGTCGGTAACGCAATAAGCTTCGGTAACGCGGCGAATTAATTCGTCCGCCCGAACCTCTTTGCGATCGAAGCGCAACCGCACGACCGTTGCATCATGCGAGACAATTTCCGCATGCTCGACCGTAAAGTTCGGATATGCTTCGCACAGAGTTACCACCAGCGTGCGATGCGTTCCGTATTGCTCCTTAATTTTTTCAATGGCTCCGTCATAGATTACCGTTCCCTTATCGATCAGTACGATGCGGCGGCACAGTCTTTCCACGTCCGCTAAGTCGTGAGTCGTAAGGACGATGGTCGTTCCTCGTTCTTCGTTGATCGTGCGTACGAAAGTCCGGATGCTTTCCTTGGCCACAACGTCCAGGCCAATCGTCGGTTCGTCCAGGTAAACAATTTTTGGATCATGCAACAGGGCCGCAGCAAAATCCCCACGCATGCGTTGCCCCAGCGAGAGCTGGCGCACCGGCGTCATCAAAAATTCCTGCATTTCCAATATCTCAATAAAGTGATCGAGGTTCGCCCGGTAACGAGCGCGCGGCACGGCATAGATTGCGCGAAGTAGTTGGAAGGATTCAACCAGCGGTAGATCCCAGTACAATTGACTACGCTGGCCGAAGACCACGCCTATATTGCGGGCGTTTTCTTTGCGGGAATCATATGGTACCAGTCCCGCTACGCGTACCCAACCGGACGTGGGCACGAGGATACCCGTAAGCATTTTGATGGTCGTGGACTTTCCGGCACCGTTCGGACCGATGTAGCCCACCAACTCGCCGCTTTCGAGGGAAATATTAACGCCCTGCACGGCTGCTTTGTCAACGTACTCGCGCGAAAAAAGCGTGCGCAGCGCGCCCCCCACTCCGGGCGAGCGTTTCACGGAGCGAAATACTTTACGAAGGTCTCGCGTTTCGATGATCGGCATGACCGTGGCGACTTCGGCGCAAACGTAGCTGCGACTTCATGATTGTGACGATATCGAATGAGTACGGCTCAGGGGCCTTGGGCATCGGCCGGTCCGTGGCCGAACGCTTGGATTACCTCTTCGTCGACGAGCAACTCCCGGTCGTGGTCGCCAAGCGGTTACGGACTTCGCCGCAGGCCGTGGATGCGGCGCAAGACCCTCGCCGCGGTTTTGGTGCGCGCCTGCTCGCCGGCCTTGAAAAAGCGACGCCGGAGTTGCAGAGTGCAGGCGGCGAGCGGGAGTCTTTCGACGAGCAATGTCTGCGTGAAGTGGAGTCTGCTGTACGAGAATTTGCGCGAGCTGGGAATGTGGTTCTTTTCGGACGTGCAGCCAATGCGATCCTGGGGCGAAGGCCCGAGGTATTGCGCCTTTTTGTCTATGCGCCGCGCGAGTGGCGTGCCCAGCGCCTCATGGAAGAGCTCGGCGTTTCCGAGAAGGTGGCCAACGATGAAATTACGCGCATCGATCAAGCGCGAGCTGCTTACACGCGCGACCATTACCGGTTCCGCTGGGGCGACCCGCATTACTACGATCTTTCGCTCGACGCTGCATCGTTGGGTGCGCAGGCCGCCGGCGACATTATCGAGCGAGCGGTCAAGGCGCTGGGCCGCTGGTGATTTCCAAAGCTCCGCCGGCTGGGGTAGAAGCGCCTTTACCGCGTCGCGCCGTCCCGCTCTGGGCGGCCCTGCGCTTTCGCGATTTCCGTTTGTTGTGGATGGGCCTGCTCATCTCAAATCTTGGAACATGGATGCAATTCACGGCGCTGGGATATTTCGTAACCACCCTGGCCCCCACGCCACGACTAGGTTCTTTGTATCTCGGTTTGCTGGGCGCGGCGCGCGCGGTACCCGTATTAATTGCTTCCCCGATTGCGGGCGTCGTGGCAGACACGTGGCCTCGCCGCAGAGTGCTGTTCATAACCAACTCCCTGATCTCGGTTCTGGCACTCGCACTCGCTATTTTTACATCGTTGCACCGCATTAACATTTGGGGCGTCTTGGCGCTCTCCGGCTTGCAAGCCGCAGCACTGGCCTTCGACGCGCCTGCGCGCCAAAGTTGGGTTCCGATTCTCGTCGACCGCGAACACGTGGGCAACGCCATCGGACTAAACTCCATTGCCTTTAATGCACCTGCGGTCATCGGGCCCGCAATTGCCGGTTTTTTGATTGTTTCGGTGGGCGTCGCAGGTGCTTTCTACACCAATGCCGTGGCGACGCTTGCGGTGGTGGCGGCTCTATGTTTCATGCGGGAATCGGCACCAAGTACCAGAGCCCATGAATCGCTGTTGGCATCGATCATGCACGGCATGCAGTTCCTGTTTGCTCACCGCATTCTGCGCTGGATTATCACGACTTTTATTATTACCGCATTGCTCGCTCGTCCCTATTCGTTACTTTTGCCTGCTTACGCGCTCCATTACTTGCACGCCGATGCAAAGGGCCTGGGCTGGCTGATAGCGGCAACGGGCGTTGGCGGTTTCGGCGGTGCAATAGTTACGGCGTGGCTGGGTTCGCGTGAGGATCGTGGCGTATTGTGGCTGATATCCGCATCGCTGATGTGTTTGGGTGTCGCTGCGCTTGGGGTGATCTCGACGTACGTGCTTGCAATGTTCACGCTGGTGATCATCGGCCTCGCGACGCTGTCCTTCTTGGGCATCTCGAATATTTTGATACAGACGCTCTCGCCGGACGATGTTCGAGGTCGCGCAATTTCGGTGTACTCAATGGTTGCGCTCGGATTCGTTCCGGGCGGAGCGCTGATCGTTGGTTCGATTGCGTCGTTGATCGGCTTACACAGTGCGTTTGAGATCGCGGGAGGTGCCTGCGCCGCCTTCGTGTTGTGGCTTTGGTTAGCGCGCCCGGTTATCCGCACCGTATAAAAAAGCGAGCCGCGCAGGCGGCTCGCTGATTGAGTTGGCGCCGGTAGTTATTACGCCGATGCCTTGCGGCGAGAGGTTTTTCTTCCGGCCGACTTGCGGCGTCCTGCGGACCGCGTCGTGGTTTTACGTGCCCCAGCTTTACGACGGCCGGTCGTCTTTTTACGTCCGGCTGTTTTCTTACGTGCGCCAGTTGATTTTCGAGCGGTTGACTTTTTCCGGGCGCCTGCTTTTTTGCGGCTCGTAGTCTTTTTGCGGCTGCCGGTCCTCTTGCTAGACGATTTGCGTGCCGATGATTTGCGTTTGCGTCCGCCGGCTGCTTTGCGCACCACTCGTTTTACTGCGCTACTGACTTTGCGCGCGGTGCGCTTTATCGCACCGGCTCTCTTACTTCGTTTGACTGCCATTCTTTGTGGAGTCATCCTTTCTCTGGCTGGAAAAGCCAGGGTTGTTGCTTCTGTTATACAGCATTCAAGCGTTTCTGACAAGTTTTTGTCCTTTCGCGCTTTTGCACTGTCGCACGTGGTCTTGTAGCGGGTAGCGGTATCGGTAGTTAAACGGACACACGAATGACGTCGATGCCGTCGTTCTTGGTAACGGCGCCATGTCCGATCTCAATGTCGATATGACGTCGGTGTCCGACTCATTCGCGCCGAAAACGTAGATTTCCGCAAAGCGCTCACCAGACAGGTCGCGCCGATTAGTAGAGCCGCAAGGACGGCTGCAACCAGTACGATCTTCAAGATAAACGCCACCACAAAAACGGCCACGACGGCTGCCGTTAGAGCTAGGGTAAGCCTCACAAATACCGGCATTGGGAAAATCCGCATTAGTACCGTCCTCGTTTGAGCTGTTATTGTACATACCACGGGGCGGGGAGCAGGTTTCGCCATAGCTGCTTATCGGGAGCGCAGCTAACGATGTCGCAGGTAGTCCGACATAAAATGGATTGAAGCGACTTGCGCCATCACGTCAATGGAGCCGTCACGCACGAATTGCAGCACTTGCTCCAAAGGCGCAAGTTCCACCGTGATTTCCTCGGTAGCGTCGAGGTGCTGTGTGCCAGTCTCACGAGCGTTGCGCACCAGGAATAGGTACATGCTCGTTGTCGCATTGCTTGGCTCGGCCACAAGCGTTGTCACGTGCTGCACTGAGTCGCCAACATAGCCGGTTTCTTCTGCAAGCTCTCGCAAGGCGCAGTCCTGCGGATCTTCGCCCTCGGCGATTAACCCGGACGGCAACTCTAACAGAACCCGCCCGATTCCGTACCTGAACTGACGTACCAGTACCACTCTTTCGTCCGGCGTCAGAGCAAAAATCACAGCAAAGCCATGACCTTCGCGTACGAAATAATCGTCGACCAGAGTTCCGTTTGGCAATTCTATTAAGTCTTTCCGTAGTCGCAAAAACGGCGATTCGACGACGTAGGTGCTTGAAATCGTGCGCCACTCGGGTCTACTCATGGGACATTAGGATACTACGAGTCTTTTTCTCACCGCAAGCGAAGGACGCGTTCGTGGACAAGGTAGTCGTGGTAGGCGCCGGCGCGATGGGCGCGGGTATCGCCTTATCGATAGCGAGCACGGGGTGCTCCGTCGATCTCGTTGATGTAAATGAGGTAGTGCGCGAACGAGCGAAGGACCTCTTGCGAAATAACGCACTGCGTAGCGGCTGCCAGGAAGCCACTGGATCGATTCGCCTTCTGGAATCGATCGCCCAGAGCGCACCAGCCGTGCTGGCTATTGAAGCCGTTACCGAGCGCCTCGACATCAAGCGCACGGTATTCGCGCAACTAGCCGCTCATCTCGGTCCAGCGGCGATCCTCGCAACCAATACTTCATCACTTTCGGTGACCGCGCTCGCGAACTCGGTACCTCGGCCCGAGCGAGTCATCGGCTTGCATTTTTTCAACCCGCCTCTACTGATGAAACTCGTTGAAATTGTGCGAACGGAAAAAACAGACCCTGCGGTCCTTGAGTTTGCAAGCTCCTTTGTTGCGGGTTTGCGGAAAACCGGCGTCGTGACCGGCGACACGCCTGGCTTTATCGTCAACCGGGTGGCGCGCCCCTTCTACTTGCAAGCGATGCGCGCGCTCCAAGATGGAATCGCAACCATCGAAGACATGGACGCGCTGGCGCGCGGCATTGGGTTTCGCATGGGACCTTTCGAGCTGATGGATCTAATAGGCCTGGACATTAATTTAGCAACATCCGAATCGATCTACGAACGTACCGGCTTGCAACGCCTTGCTCCCGCCCAGATGCAGAAGGAGATGGTTGCGCAGAAAAAACTTGGGCGGAAAACAAAGGCTGGCTTTTATAACTATGGCCAGGATGATGAGCGGCGCTCATCTCGAGCGCAAGGCCAGCTGTCAGAGGAAGCGCGCGAGAAAAGCGACGACGAAAGGATTGCTGTCGTTTTAGACGGCGATCGCGGCCGCGAGTATCATGATGCCGCGGCCGGGGGGTATCTTAGAGTCATTCGGTTCAAAAGCGATGCTCATGTGTCTGGTTTCGAAGCGAATACCAGCCTCGTTATCGATGTGCCGCGATACGATGACGTTCATCGTTTAGACGTGTGGCGCGATCTGGACGCGGCTTTGCCTAAAGGTGCTATCGTGTTGGTCGATGCCTATGCCGGTGATTTCTCGGGGCTTGTCCGAGGCGTCTCTAACCCGCAACGGTTTGTCGGCTACGGTGTGATCGGCTCGCTCGAGCGACAATCGGTTGTCGAGATCATAAATACGCAATGGTCCAGCGGTAACGCGCTCCGGAGAGCGGAAAACGCTTTTCTTCGGATTGGAAAGCAGACTCGGCGTGTGGCTGACGAACCGGGTTTTTATCTCGGTGCGACTGTTTGTTCCATTATTAATGAAGCGGCTCACGCACTGTCGGAGGGCGTTGCTGCCAGAGGCGACATCGACACCGCAATGCAACTGGGTACGAACTATCCTAAGGGGCCCTTTGCTTGGGCTCGAGAGATCGGCGTGGGGAGAGTCCGGCGCATTCTCGCTGACCTGGCAACGATAAAAGGTTCGCACTATGCATCCACGCCGTTGCTGGCGACGTTAAGAGTTACCGAGTGACCAAGATGAAGCGACAGTGCCGCTAAGAGAAGCCGTTGTTATTGATGCGGTCCGCACGCCCATAGGGCGTTATGGAGGCGTGCTCTCGATGGTGCGCCCAGACGATCTGGCGGCGCTTGTGATCCGCGAACTAGTTGCGCGCACGGGTGTAGAGGCCGAGCGGATTGATGACGTCTTTTTTGGCGCTGCCAATCAGAGCGGTGAGGATAACCGCAACGTTGCACGTATGGCAGCGTTGCTTGCGGGGCTTCCGATTCAGGTTCCCGGTGTCACGGTGAATCGTTTGTGCGGAAGCAGCCTTCAGGCAATCAATTCCGCAGCCCAGGCAATCTCCGCGAATTGTGCTGACGTGATCATCGCCGGTGGGGTGGAATCGATGACTCGTGCGCCGTTCGTGCAGCTTAAAGCCGAGCGGGCGTTTTCCCGCGCTCCAGAGATATATGACACGACGATCGGATGGCGGATGATCAATCCACGTCTGGCGGCAATGTATCACCCAATCTCGTTAGGGGAAACTGCGGAAAACGTGGCGGAGCAATACCAAATTTCCCGCGATGAGCAAGATCGATTTGCATTTGACTCACAACAGAAAACCAAAGCTGCCGTAGAAAGCGCCGCTTTTTTAAATGAAGTTGTCCCGGTCCAGATTGATGAAGGCGAAATACCGCATGAAGTAACGCTGGATGAGCATCCGCGGCCGCAAACAACGCTGGAAGACCTTGCGAGGTTAAAGCCGGCCTTTAGGAAAGGCGGGACGGTGACTGCCGGTAATTCTTCGGGGATCAACGACGGCGCGGCAGCGCTCCTGTTGTGTGAAGCGTCGGTGGCAGAAGAGCTCGGACTAAAGCCGATGGCTCGTGTCGTAACCTCGGCGGCCGCGGGTGTTGATCCCGCAGTTATGGGGTTGGGACCGATTCCGGCGACCAAAAAAGCGCTTGCACGTGCTGATCTGCTCATGGGCGATATGGATGTGGTTGAAATCAACGAAGCGTTCGCTGCGCAATCGATCGCGTGCATGCGGGACCTGGAAATGGACCCTGCGAAAACCAACGTATGTGGTGGCGCCATTGCACTGGGACATCCGCTGGGTTGCAGCGGGGCTCGGCTGGCGACAACCTTGCTACATGAGTTACGACGCCGCGCCGGCCGGTATGGTTTGGCGACGATGTGCATTGGGGTTGGTCAGGGCATAACGACAATTTTTGAAAGGGCGTGATGGCGGCGACGAAAACGCAATTACTGATCGGGAAAGATTGGACCGACGCCAGCAACGGTGAGACGTACGCAAATGCCAATCCCGCGACCGGTCAAACTCTATCGGAAGTTGCCAGCGCTTCGGCGCAAGACTTGAATCGGGCGGTCGGTTCTGCGCGTGCGGCTTTCGAAACCGGTAAATGGTCGAACTTTTCGGCAGCGCGCCGGGGCAAAGTGCTCTATAAGATCGCGCAGTTCATCGCGGAACGTGCGGATGATCTGGCGGCATTAGAAGTCCGCGACAACGGCAAAGCGATTTCGACTGCGAAAGGGGAGCTCGGGGCGATCGTGGAGACCTTCGAGTTTTATGCCGGCGCTGCGACCAAGAATTATGGCGCAACCTTGCCCGGCCCCACGAACGCCTATTTGGCATACACGCTTTTGGAGCCCACCGGTGTTGTTGGTGCGATCGTTCCTTGGAATTTTCCGCTTTTGCTGGCAAGTTGGAAGGTCGCACCGGCGCTGGCGGCTGGTTGCACCGTCGTCTTGAAGCCTGCTCCATCAACGCCGCTGAGCGCTATTGAATTGGGCAAGATTGCGCTCGAGTGCGGGCTACCCGAGGGCGTTCTTAACGTCGTTACCGGCCCGGGCAGTGAACTGGGACAGGCGATGGTCGAGCATCCCGGCATCGATAAGATTGCTTTTACGGGCAGCACCTCAACAGGGAAAGGCGTAGCGGCTACTGCCGCTCAAACGCTCAAGCGCGTCACGCTGGAACTTGGCGGAAAGTCGCCCTCGATTGTTTTTGACGACGCGAATATCGACGCGGCGGTCGCTGGCGCGCTTTATGGCATTTTTTACAACGCGGGTCAGACCTGCGAGGCCCGTTCGCGACTGCTCGTGCAGGCCTCCGTCTATGATGATTTTGTAGCGAAGTTTAGCGCGAAGGCTCAGGCGTTGCGCGTCGGAAACCCTGAAGATCCGCGCACGCAGATTGGTGCAATTACGATGCGCCAGCAACTCGATAAAATCGCCGCGTATTGCGACACGGCGGAGGACGAGGGCGCGAAGAAGCTTTTCGGCGGCGTGCGCGCTACGATTGATGGTGGCCTTGAGAATGGAATGTTTTGGAGTCCGACGGCATTCGAAGCCGAACCCACGCACCGCATCGCTCGCGAAGAGGTCTTTGGTCCAGTCGTTACTTTTCTGAAATTTGGGGACGAGGCATCGGCAATTGCGCTCGCAAACGATTCAGATTACGGGCTTTCGGCGAGCGTTTGGTCGCGCGATGTTGGCCGCGTCAGCCGCGTCGCGCGGGCTTTGCGCTGCGGTACGGTTGCGATAAACACACCGTACGCGGTATTTCCCGGCATTCCGTTTGGTGGGTATAAGCAGTCAGGATACGGCCGAGAACTTGGCTTGGAAACCATGCGGCTATACTGCGAGACTAAAAGCGTCATCACGTATACCGGGGAGAAGCCGGTCAATCCATTTGGAGTGTAAAAGAACCATCGACAACTTGCGCATCGGCACGGATTATGATACGACCTACGGGACGCTGTGGAAGGACGGCATGTATTTCCCGCGGGGGACGCGGGTGATGGTTGTCGGCCTGCATATGGAACAGGGGTTCTGCGTTCGCTTCCCCGCGCAAGTGGATGGCGAACCGTTGGAAACATGGGAAGATTGGACCGAGACCGACTTTCTTGCCGAAGAAAACTCGGTGGCAAAAGCGACGGCGCTTTCTAATACGGTGCTTGCCGAAGCTCGGGAGGTCCTCGACGAAGCCGAAGACGGCTGCCACTTGCATCTACACGAAGG
>JALYZK010000094.1 GCA_030945705.1 Vulcanimicrobiota bacterium
GTGCCATTGTTAGCCCGCACCAACACGTTGGAGACGTCCGAAACATTATGGCGGTCGCTCGACGGAAGTTGTAAACGCACGTCTATCAAGCCGCTTTCGGTCCGCACCTTGGTTGCGACTGCTCCCCCAATTGCAATGCGGGCAGCAGTGGCGGCGTCTCCCGGCGAGACGCCCACGATGGCCGCACGGACCGGATCGATGCGCACGTTAAGACGGGGTGCCGCGTTTTCCGTGCTCGTTTGAACGTTGATGGTTCCGGGGATAGAGCGAATGAAGTTTGCCAGTTTGTTAGCGCCCGACTCGAGCTCCGAGTCCGGTCCCGAAAGCGTGTAGGAAATGGGGTCGCCGCCACCGCCTCCGCTCTCACCCGCGGCAGTCAATTTTCCGCCAGGAAGCGTCCATCCCAGGGTGCGCACCTTCGTTGTAATTGGTTCTTGTTCTTTACGACGGTCCTTGTACGTCATCACCGTAAGGCGCGCGACGTTTCCGCCAACGGTCGATCCGAAGCCGGACGGCTTCACACCTGAGGTGGAAATAACGCTTTCTACGCCGCTGATTTTCAGGATCTCTTTTTCGAGACGGTCGACGCCGCGTTGCGTGACCTCCAGCGGCGTGCCTTGGGGATAATCCACCGTCAGGCGCACAACACCGACCGGCGTGTTGGGAATGAATTCGCCGCCGATTTGGTGAGCGACGGAAAGACCTAGCGCCAGGGCAACTGGAACCGCGATGGTCACGAGTGAAATCTTCCAACGAGCCCGAGCATCGCGAATCCACCTACGCAGGCCATTTGTCTTCGAAAACGTGGGATGGGTGACTAGCGATGCGCCATTCGCGGGCACGCCCGCCTTGCGGGGAGCAACCTTCGGTCCAAATAAAAATGATACTACGAACCACGCGATCAAGCCGCCCGCGACCACAACGTCGAGCATGATCCCGTTTTTCGGACCGGCCGCAAGCGTAAGGGCGTTTACGACCAGCATGACACAAATAAATCCAACAAAGCATCCGTGCCCAAGGGCGAATGGCAATGCGCGGTACTGGTACCAGTTGAGCAAACGTTCAAAACCAACTTGAAACCAAGCGAGGAACTTTGGCGGCGCGGTGCTGCGGCGTTTTACAGACCAACGAGCGGCAAGCAGTGGCGTGAGCGTAAAACTCACCAGTAACGAGAACAGCGTCGCCACTACGATGACGATGCCGAATTCTTTCATGAATTTTCCGACGATCCCGGATAAGAACGCGATCGGCAAGAAGACAACCACGTCCACTAGAGTGATGGCAATAGCGGCTCCTCCGATTTCGGTTCTGCCGGTTATTGCGGCGTTGCTCGGATCTTCGCCCATGTCACGATGACGGGTAATATTCTCTAAAACGACAATTGAGTCGTCGACGAGGATTCCGATGGTTAAGCCCAAGCCCATCATGGAGATGATGTCTACCGTAAAGTTGAGGGCGTGCATGACGATAAATGTTGCAAGTAACGAAGTGGGAATCGCAACCATAACAACAGCTGCATTGCGCCATGCGTGTAAAAACAGCAGCATCACGATTGCCGTCAATAAAATTCCTTCAAGCAAACTTTGGATGACGCCGTTGATTGATGCCTGAGTATAATCAGCCGACGCTTCGAGCTCTTTGAAATGCACTTGCGGATACTTGTGCGCGATATTTATTAGAGCGGCGCGTGCGATGCCCGTCGTTCTGACCGTGTCGGAAGTGACTTGCCGTGCAATATCGAGGATAACCGTCGGTTCGCCGTTGTAATGAGAGACGCGTCGCTGTTCGACATGCCCATCCACGACGTTGGCTACATCGCCGATACGCAAATTGCTTTGCGCGCCGCCCGGGACCACCAACGGCAAGCCCAAGATGTCGTTTGCGTGGATGATGTCGGCGTGAACGGAAACGCTTGTTTCTGAATTCGGCATGTCCAGCCTGCCGCCGGGCAAGTTCGCGTTGTTGCGCGAGAGCGTTCCGAAGATATCCGCTAACGTCGTGTTCGACGCGAGCGTCCGAGCATTGCTAGGATACACTTGTATTTCTCGCCGCGGTTCACCGCGCACGTCCACGCCCTGAACGCCGGGAATAGCTTTGATGTCGGGCACTATTCGATCCGTCACCAGATCACCCAGGGCGGGCCCTGATATCGTTGCGGAACTCAAGACCTCTTCGATGATGGGATCACTGGCACTATTGTTTTTATCCACGAAGGGTGGGTCGAGGTCGTTAGGCATGTTGATGCGAGCTGCGTCGACCCGTTGCTGCACGCTTTGGGCCGCAAGATCCAGATTCGTGTCCAGTTTAAACTGGACGATGACCGCCGCAGTGCCCTCTTGCGTTACCGCGTTGAGCTTGTCGAGGTTTTCGATGCCGTCAAGTTGGTCTTCGATGGGCTTGACGACCAGCTTTTCCATTTCGGCAGGCGACGCCCCGGGATATCCGGAGCTGACCACCACAACGGGAAAAGCTACGTTCGGAAAAAGATTGCGGCCGAGCGACATATACGAAATGATGCCGAAGACCATAAGAGCAATCGTCGCCATTGCGATAATCGTGGGCCGGTTGATTGCAAAACGGGTCAACCCCAAAGTGTAAAGCTCCTCAGATTGGTACATTCAACGTACAATGCCGCGCACGTTGATGTTTCAGGCAGCTATTGCTTTAGGCCGTCCGCCTCTTGCGGCCCCTAACGCCAATTTTGTATCAATTAGATGTATGACCGTGCCCCGGCGCCATCTGATTGCAGCGGTTGGTTTGGTTTCGGCAATTGTTGGCTGCGGCAGCGGCGAATCGTCCAGCCCGCTCACCCTCCCGGTCCAGCCTGGTCTCGGCACTTCACTCATAAAGCCCCCCTCATCCGCGCTTTCAACGTCGCCGAGGGTGGGCCCGTCGTCCGTTCCTACGATCAAGCCCACGGTTGGTCCGTTACCAATGCCCGCGAGCGGGTCTACGCTTCGCCGACGCCCATGCCGACCGACACGCCCATTTCTGTGGCCCACATAAGGGAGAATTGGGCTGTTGCAGGTTTTCGATTTCCATATGTCATCCGCCCAAAATGTTACCCGTTACGACTTCATTTGGGAGCAAGCGCTCCATCGGCTTGGTATTCGAATCAACCTTCCCTTATCGCTTCCAAGTACACCATTTACGGCCTGGTCGTCGTAAACTCAGATACCGCCGCCCATTGGGCGAACTTTCGAGTAAACCGTATGCAGACATCGAAGGCCGGACGGTGAGCGATCCGCTGCTCGTACCACTGACGGACGCGTTCGTTAGGACGACTCCCGCAGGCACCGGGTGTCTGTAAGCGAGACTGACGCGAAACCCGCGCGCTCAAGGTAGTTTCCAAGCTCCCGCGTTCCAGAAAGCCCCATTTACCGAAGTGCTCTGATTCTTCAAGCGATCGGTGAACGAGTTGACCTGCCTGCCCTGATACAGCAGCACTAGTGGCATTTGCTCTTGCAGCACACGCTGCAACTGGTCGTAGACGCGCTGCCGCTTGGCCTTATCGAACGTCGAGTTGCCCATCTTCAGTAAAGTGTCAATCCGTTTATCGCAGATGCGCGATTTGTTATAGCCGTGAGGTGGAACGTTCGCGCAGCTGAATTGATCGGTCGTATCGGGATCGTCTCCGGGATTGAACGGGTAGAGGGCCATTTGAAATTTCCCGCCATACACCGGTCCGCCAGACGAGACCGGGGCCACTAACTGTTCGACACGGTAGCTTTTCAGCTGCACTAAAACTCCGACGGCCCGCTCGTACTCCGCTACGGCGTTGGCAATAATGGCATCTGCCGGCGCTTGGGCCTGAAGAATCAGTAACACCTCAAGTTGTTTGCCATTTTTTCGCCGGATGCCGTCGCGTCCGGCAGACCATCCGGCCTGCGCAAGTAACCGTCGGGCAGCGTCTGGATCGTACGCGGTGTCGCGGGTGATTAAGGGATTGTATGCCCACATGAACAGACCGCGACCGGCATTTTTGGCTGTTAGCGCGCCATGATACACGCGGGCGATCAGACGCGATATATCGATTGCTTCAGCCAGAGCATGGCGCACGCGCGGGTCTTCCGTGACCGGGTCCGCCGTATTGAAAATAATGGCACCAACGTAATCCATTGGCGTTTTCGTTACTCGTTGCCCCTCGATGCGCCGCAATTGGTCAAACACGATGGGATCGGCGTTGAAGAACGACGCAATCTCGTGCGTGCGAAGCTGATCGACAATGGTGCTGGGGTTGGGAATGAATCGGATGACCATCCGCGATATTTGCGGTCGACCATGCCAGTAGGTTGGATTTGCTTCGAGCGTGACATTATCGCCATGCGTCCATTGCACCAATTTGTAAGGACCGGATCCGACGGGGTGCACGTTAAAATCGATATCGTTAAATTCCGGATACTTAGCGAGTGTGTGTGCCGGAAGGATGGGGAACCCGCTTGGCGTCATGATGATAGCTAGCGCTGGAGCAAACGCACGCTTCATGCGCAGTTCGAGAGTAAAATCGTCTTTGGCGCGGGCCGTGGCGATCTGATCGTAGCCAAACCGGCTTTGAACATTGTTGCGCGGATTCAAGACGGCGTTGATTGAGTAGACGGTATCGCGCGCCGTAAGCGGAGCGCCGTCCCAAAAACGAACACCCTTATGCAGATGGTATGTGATGCGCAGCCCGTCTTTTGAGATGCCGCCGTTTGCAAGACTGGGCACTTGCGTTGCAACGTCGCCGACCAGCTCTCCGCGCTCGTTAAACTTCAGCAAATAGGAGTACATCAAAAGGCCCCATTGCGCCGCCGATGCGCCGTTGAGCAGTGCCGCGTTGAGCGACATGGGTTCGCGGTCTTGTGCGATGGTGAGGGGAGCGGGGAGCCCTCCCGCCATACGCCCCGAACAAGCGGTCATCACCGCTAGAATGATAATGGGGACGGTGAGACTCGAACTCACACGAGATTGCTCCCGCCAGCACCTCAAGCTGGTGCGTCTACCAATTCCGCCACGACCCCATAGAACTTCGGCGTTTACCGGTTGCGCTTAACGCATGTTTGGATCAAGCGCGTCGCGCAGGCCGTCGCCCATATAATTGATCGCCAGCACGGTGATGAGAATGCAACTGCCGGGGAAAACGGCGGCCCACCAGGCGATGGCCATATTGGAGGTCGCGTTGGCCAACATATTACCCCATGAGGCGGTTGGAGGTTGTATTCCGAATCCTAAGAATGACAGCGTCGATTCCAGGATGATCACGTTCGCGACTTCCAAGGTCGCTTGTACGATGATTGGGGCTACGGCGTTAGGGAGCAAGTGGCGGAAAATAATCCGCATGTCATTATTGCCAAGAGCGCGCGCTGCCTCAGTGTATTCCCGCTCACGTAAGGAAAGAAATGATGCCCGCACCAGACGTGCCACCGGAGGCCAGGACAAGGCGCCGATAATGACCACAATAACGCCGAAACTCAACGCGGCTTTCGAAGAGCTAGCAGCAACAATTGCGGTAAGCACAAGCAATAAGGGCAAGAGTGGAATCGACAGAAACACGTCGGTAACGCGCATGATGATATAATCTGTCCAACCGCCGTAATAACCCGCGAGCGCACCAAGTACGGTACCGATAGTTATCTCCATCAGCACGGCGAATATTGCCACGGTCAGCGAAATGCGCGCACCGAACATCAAGCGGGACAAAAGATCCCGGCCGTTCTCGTCGCTTCCCAGCACATGTCCGGCAATTCCGGGAGCCAGCGGATAGCCGTTCCAGTGAGCATTATCGATAAAGTTCGGGTCCGCCGGTGCCAGCGAGTGCGCGAATACCGACACGAAGATCATTACCGCCAAAACCGCGACGCCGACTACGGCAAGCTTATGCTTACAGAAGCGCTTGAGGACGGTATTTTTTGAAAGCTCAAATTCTTCGTCTTCAGCCAGGGTTGCTTGCAGGGGGAGGGTCGCGGCCATTTAGTTGACTGCCTCCTCAGTCGTACTTTACGCGCGGGTCGAGCCACGCATAGGCGACGTCGGCAAGTAAGTTAAAGAACACTACCAGGAAGGCAATCATGATCAGATAGCCCATCAAGAGCGCGATGTCGCTTTGACCCAGTGCATTGATAAACAACCTTCCCATTCCCGGCCACGCGAAGATACTCTCCGTAATGATTGCACCAGCGACCAGGGATGGCAAAGCCAGCGCGATGACGGTAACTACCGGGATCAGCGCATTTTTTAGTCCATGTTTGAAAATGATGACCTGCTGGTCTAAACCCTTTGCTGAGGCCGTCCGCATGTAATCAGTCTTAATAACTTCAAGCATGGACGATCGGGTAAAACGGCTGTAGAGCGCAATGTTTAACAAGGCGAGCACGATGGTTGGTAAGATGAGGTGCGTTATCCGATCGCCCACATCAAAGTTGTCCATACTACTCATGCTGGCGGACGGAAGCTGAAAATGATAGCCAAACGCAGTGATCCCATGCACGGCGAATGCGAGTTGCATCATCAACGCAAACCAAAATACCGGCATAGACTGGCCAAAAAATGCAAAAGTCGTTATAAAGTAGTCGGCAATTGAGTACGGTTTGACCGCAGCGAAGATCCCGGCCGAAACCCCGACGATCAGTGACAAAATGAAGGCCGTGGTCATCAACGTCAGTGTTGCAGGCATGCGCTCAAGGATTGCATTCAGAACCGGTTCGGAATTTGAAGTTGAGTAGCCAAAGTCACCGCGGAGGACCTGCCCAAGCCACACAACATACCGATACGGCAAAGGCTTATCCAAACCAAAATTGTGTTTGAGTCGCTCGATATCCGCCGGAGTGATGTGTGGGTTTTGCAGGTAGGGTGCTAGCGGGCCGCCGGGCGCATTGTTCAAAATAACAAATAAGATGAACGAGATGAGGATTAATAACGGAATCGATTGGAGCGTTCTACGAACAACATACGTAAACAGTCGGCGTATCCTCCGGCGCCTGGGGGTCCGTTACCCGGAATGCGCGTTTTACGACCTCCTAAGGTGTTCTCCTACCGCAGCTTCGAGCGGCGCTAAGCGCAGGGTTTCGCGCGCCTGTCGCGGCGTAGCGACGGCACGCCCGAGTTCTTCCGCTATTCGAGCAACGCGCGCGACGAGCTCCTCATTGGTTGCCAGCCGTCCTTTCGAGTAGTAAATGTTATCCTCTAAACCTACACGCACGTGCCCACCCATAGCGATGGCGACCGTTGCCATGGGCAATTGAGCACGGCCAATCCCTGCGACGGACCATGTGCATCCAGCGGGAAGCGCATGTACCAGATCCACGAGGTTCGCAACACTCGCGTCCAGGCCCCCGGGGACGCCGAGCACGAAATCAACGTGTTGCGGAAGGTCGAGCAGACCATCACGTTCTAACCGTCGCGCATTGCTCAAGTGCCCTTTATCGAACACTTCTAATTCCGGTGTGACGCCGTAGCGCTTCATTTCCGCGAGTATTCCGCGCATAATCGGAAAACTGTTTTCAAAAATATCATCGCCGAAATTTACGGTGCCACAGGTCAAGGTGGCCATTTCGGGTTGCAAAGCCAGAGGGGCGGCACGTTCTTGCGGCGTCATTCCTATCGCCCCACCGGTCGAGAATTGTACGACCAGATCACTTTGGGAGCGAATTTGCTCGTACGCCTCTTTAAAGCGCGCGACTTCGTGTGTATTTGTTCCATCGTCTTTGCGGCAATGGATGTGTATCATCGATGCGCCGGCACTTCGAACTTTGTAAGCAACCTGCCCGAGCGCATGTGGCGTTACCGCCAGATGCGGCGTCTGCTCCGGCGTGAGTTCCGCGCCTACGGGTGCAACGGTAATAATCAACGGATCCACTACAACGCCTTTCGCGCCGCTGCAACCAATTCTTGGTCGAGTCCCAGGATTTGTGCAAGCGCTATGGCGTCGGCGCGACCTACGGCATCTTGGGCAACCTCCGAAATTGAATAATCCATAGAAGTTGCCAGCAGGGCGAGTGCCTCGTCAAGATTCCTGGGCGATAGCTCTTGCGGGAGAGCGTGCAATCCCCGAACGGCAAAATGTGGGACACCCGCCTTTTCAGCAATACCCGGCAAGTGGGTGGCAACCAGCGCGCAAACATTTCTGCCACGCAGCGTTTGGATGAGCGCCAAGAGCAGCGCTCGACCCTCGCGTGGATTCGTGGTCCGGGCAAACTCGTCGATCAAAATCAATCCTGGCTCGCGTTTTGCCACAAGCAGTTCACTCAGGCGGACGACTTCTTTAGCGAACGCCGACAATAAACCGGCAGGTCCTTCATCGATTCCAACGCCGATCCAGACAATCTCTTTAAAGAGAACCAGCTTGGCTCGGGCCGCGGGAACGGGAAGCCCCAATGACGCGCACAAGGTGAGAAATCCGCACGTGCGCAAAGCGACACTTTTTCCGCCCATGTTTGGTCCACTGAGCAAGGCTACGCCTTGGACGCGAAGCGATATAGGGATGTATTTTCGGTTCTGGGATTGCAATTGGGTGACCAACGGCAAGAAACGAGCTTGTGTGAACTCGATCAAAGTGGTATCGCTAAAGCGAGGAACGCACCCGGCATTTTCCTTCGCGAACTGGACCTTTGCAAGAAAGACATCAATCTCTCCCAGCATCTTGGCCGCGTCCCGGAGCGTCCCCGAATGTACGCGAAGATTCGCGCAAAGTTGCGAGCGCACCATGTGTTCCGCCGCCCCCACCTCTTGCGCCGCTGCGTCGCGTTGCTCTAGGGCCGCAACTGCAATATTGTCCAGTT
>JALYZK010000135.1 GCA_030945705.1 Vulcanimicrobiota bacterium
GCCCGTATTGGTACGCTCGCGCGTACGTCGACGACCCGCTTTGACTTGACGATTGCAAACGGCCGATGGTTCTATCAACGTCTAACTCCACCGCAGCCGCAACCCGAATTGATCGTGCGCGATGGGTTAGCCGGAACGGAAAGAGTGCTCTACGATCCGGTCGCGAGCGCTGGGCGCAAGACACCGGCGGCCATTGAGGCTGTGTTCGTTGCGCCGGATGGAGCGAAGGTCGCGTTCACGACGCAAGAGGGTGGCGCTGAGGAGGAGACGTTGCATGTCGTTGACGTGGCTTCAGGTAAAATGTTGACTGATACGTTGGCGCATGCTGGCGGCGGAACGAGTCCGTCGGCTTTGGCGTGGGATCCGGGTGACGGTGGCTTCCTTTACACCCGTTGGCCCAATAACGTCGCTCCGAGCGAAGCGCACTTCAACATTGCCATTTATCACCACACGTTGGGAAGCGATCCCGCTAGCGATGGGTATGTATTCGGGCGCGGACTGTGGCGGTCTGCGGAGTATAACTTAATCACTTCCAGTGACTCTTCGCAGGTTGCTGCTTTCGTCGAACCAGGCGATGGATTGAATTACGCTGTGTACTTGCGCAGTGGAGCCGGCGAGTTCAAGAAAATCGCGAACGAATCAACCGGCATCAAAGACGGTGCGTTCATCGGACACCGCCTTTTGCTGCGGACGAGCGTCCACAGCTCGCGCTATGAAGTCGTTGCTGTCGATTCCGGTAAAACGTTTGCCGAAGGTACGGTCGTTGTTCCGGCCAGTGACGTGGTCATCGATGCTGTGCTCAGCGCAGGCGGCAACATCATCACAAAGGACATCAGCGGAGGCGAAAGCAGCGTGCGCGCGTTCAAGGGGGATGGGTCACCTTTTCCTCACATTGCGCTGCCGGAACACCTCTCGGTGAACGGGTTGGCGGGCGATGAGAAGTCAAGTGAGGTTATCGTTTCTTATGCATCGTATGACACGCCCACCCGCTGGGTACAGTTACAAGGCGGTACGGCAAGTTACGTCGTTCACCCAACCGTAATAGAAACAAAGACGCCGGGTGATTATTCCCGCGTGATAGTCTCGAGAGTGTTTGTTCCATCGCTTGACGGCCGCGTGAAGATCCCGTTGTCCATCGTGTCGCTTCCGAATATTAGACGCGACGGAAGTGCCCCGACAGTCATGACGGCGTACGGTTCGTACGGCATCATATCCGAACCGCGGTTCTTGGGAACCTGGCTCAACTGGCTGGAGCACGGAGGTGTTTGGGCGCAAGCCAACATCCGCGGTGGCGGTGAATATGGTGAAGAGTGGCACCGGGCGGCCTGGCACGAAAACGTCACCAAGCGCGCCGACGACGTTGCAGCCTGCGCAATGTGGCTGTCGGCTCACGGCTACGGCAATCGCCGGCATCTGGGCATATTGGGAGGCAGCGCGGGCGGATATCTTATGGGGATGGCGTTAACTCGGAATCCTACCTTATATCGTGCTGTCAATTCGAGCGTAGGGATCTACGATGCGCTGCGTACCGAGCTATCGCCCAACGGCTATTTTAACATCCCAGAATTCGGCACGGTTAAAGACTCAGCCCAATTCCGTTGGATGTACAAAGCGTCACCCTATCATCACGTGCAGCACGGCGTGGCGTATCCTGCGGTTTTGATGCAAACCGGCTCAAACGACCCCCGGGTAGAACCGATGCAGTCGCGCAAGATGGTCGCGCGCTTGCAGGCCGATTCCACTTCGGGATATCCCTCGCTGCTGATTCAAAAGTCGGGACAAGGCCACGGCATCGGCAGCTCATTCGGCCAGCGTGTTGCCGGACAAATTGAAACCCAAGTCTTTTTTGTCAGTCAATTAGGAGAATTACGTTGAGCGCATCGACCCTTACGGCAAAAAAGACACCCATCACCGTTGCTTACGGCGATGGCATCGGACCCGAAATCATGGACGCGACCTTGCGCATCATTAACGCTGCTGGTGCGCAGATCGAGCAAGAGACCATCGAGATTGGCGAGGGTGTGTATAGTCGCGGCCTCTCCAACGGTATCGAGCCTAGCGCCTGGGATTCATTGCGTCGTACGCGAGTTTTCTTGAAAGCACCCATTACGACGCCACAAGGCGGAGGCTTCAAGAGCCTAAACGTAACGGTCCGAAAAACACTGGGTCTATACGCGAACGTACGGCCCTGCATGTCGTTGCACCCGTACGTCGCTACGAAGCATCCCAAAATAGACTTGGTAATTGTCCGTGAGAACGAGGAAGACGTGTACGGCGGTATCGAGCACCGTCAAACTCAACAGGTCACGCAAGCGCTTAAATTAATTTCACGGCCGGGGTCTGAAAAAGTTGTCCGGTATGCATTCGAATATGCGAAGCAAAATGGCCGCAAAAAAGTTACCTGCTTTACCAAAGATAACATCCTCAAGATAACGGACGGCCTGTTTCATCGAGTTTTTGGAGAAATCGCTCAAGATTATCCCGAGATCGAGAACGAACACTGGATTGTCGATATCGGCGCAGCAAAAATGGCCGCGGCTCCCCAAACCTTCGACGTTATCGTGATGCCCAATCTCTATGGTGACGTGCTCTCCGATGTAGCCGCGCAGCTCACAGGCTCCGTGGGCTTGGCGGGTTCGGCGAACGTCGGAGATCACTGCGCGATGTTCGAAGCCATTCACGGCTCGGCGCCACGACGTGCCGGCCAAGACCTTGCCAATCCGTCTGCACTACTGCTAGGTGCAGTTATGATGCTGAACCACGTTCGCCAAAATGAAGTCGCAGAGAACGTTCACAATGCCTGGCTAAAAACGATGGAAGACGGCGTTCACACCTATGACGTCTACAACGAAGGCATTAGCAAACAAAAAGTCGGGACGCGCGAATTCGCCGCCGCCGTCATCGAGCGGCTCGGTCAAAAACCTGCGACCTTAAAACCCGTCAGATATCGGGTCGGGGCCCTAATGGACGTCCATCAACGGCCCTTCAAACCGCTGGAGGAGAAAACACTCGTCGGAGTCGACGTTTTCTTTGATTATGCCGGCGGGGGCCCCGACGATCTGGCGGCAAGCGTTTCGGCCTTCGCGGCCGATGGGCTGGCGTTGCAGATGATTAGCAATCGCGGCACAAAGGTCTGGCCCAACGGTTCACCGGAAACATTTTTAAGCGACCATTGGACCTGCCGTTTTATCGCGGACGGGCCGCATACCGTGAGCCATCATGACGTCACGCGGCTCTTGAAAATCTGCGCGGATGAGGGCTTCGATTTCATCAAGACAGAGCTGTTATATAACTTCGATGGCAAGCCCGGATACTCGCTGGCTTAAGTTCAATAACGCTGCGGTAGCGGCGAGAGATGTGCGGTGTCGTTAAGCGACACGATGTCGGCGCTGTCGCCCGTGACCGCGATGCGCGTAATGCTTGCGGGCTCGAAGCGCACTGTCGGTACCGCATCCACCTGGAAAGGGAGCGCTTGCAGCAGGGCGTGCAAGGGTCCGGCATGAGTGACTATCAATACCTTTTCAAAGGACGATGCGCGAAGTTCCGCCAGAACCTCGGCCACGCGTTCTTTCAACTGCGCAAAAGACT
>JALYZK010000151.1 GCA_030945705.1 Vulcanimicrobiota bacterium
ATTCCCAGCGGCGCGGGCAGGGATGCGGCCTGGAACGACATCATTGCGCGAATGCAACGCGCGCCGGGTTACATTCGTGCGGGTCAGGCGCTCGTCTCGCATCCGGGACATCTCTTCGGAATCGTCGGATCGCAGCAGCTCGCCGGGGCGCCGGACTTTTTTACCGTTGCCCTAACGGACGCGGCAACAGCGCAGTTGCCGCCGGCGAAGTTCGCGCAGTTCGCAGCCGCGCGCGACCAGGTCGTAAGCACCTTGCAGCAAACGAAGGCCTACATAGACCGTCATGTGTCGAGCTGGCCTGAAAACTACGAGATCGGTAAGCGCGCGTATAACGCCATGCTGCGGGACGAACAATTGCTGCCGTTCAACGCAAACGACGTCGTACGCATGGGAAACGATGAACTCGCACACGGCTGGGCCGAACAAGCGTGGCTCGAAGCCCTTGCCGCTTCTCGCAAAACCACCCTGGGCGCCCCGACCGGCGGAGGTCTCGCTCCAAGCGGGACGGCGCTGATTCCCTACTACCGTGACCGCATCGCCGAATTACGAGCCTTCGTTGTCAATCACGACATAGTGACCGTGCCGAACTGGCTCGGCGAAGTACAAGTAGTTGAGACTCCCAAGTTTCTGCAACCGGTGCAGCCGGGCGCCGCGATGCAATCACCGCGCTTGTTCGCGCAAGAGACCTTCGGGTTCTATTTCATCACCCCGCCGAAGTCGTTTGCAGAAGCCGCCCAGCGGCTCGATTTATATGAAGACTTCGATCGCGACCGCATTCTTTCAACGGCAGCACATGAAGCAATGCCCGGGCACTTCCTGCAATTGTCGATTGCCAAACGCCACCCGGATTTTGTGCGCCGGATACAAGACAGCGGCGTATTTGCCGAAGGCTGGGCGTACTACGGTGAAGAGATGTTCGTGCGACTCGGCCTCTACGGTGAGAATCTCGACGGACGGCTCGACGTGGCGCAGTGGGAACGAATCCGCGGCGCGCGCGCTATTGTGGACGGCAAACTTGCGAGCGGAGAGTGGAGTTACCGCCGGGCTGCCGACTTCTTCGCACGGGAAACCGGCGCCCAGCAAGGGCAAGCCGATGCTGCGGTCGCGGGAATCGCTTTGGGACCAGGATACGTCATTTCGTATACCGTCGGCCGCCTGCAATTGGAAAACCTGTTGACCGAATACCGGCGACGCATGGGTTCCGCAGGCTCGTTGCACGATTTCCACGACCGGTTGATGTCATATGGAACAACGCCCTTCGCAGTGGTGTCCGCCGAACTGCTCGCCGACTTGAGCAAACCCGCAGCGGAAGTCCGCGCGGCAGCAAACTACTAAGCGACCTCGTGCGTACGGACGCGCGCGAACGCCTTTCGGCCATAGCGCACGATTATGAGGGTCAACACGATTGCAGCCGCCGCACCGACCAGCGGCGCCAAAAACGACAAGACGATCATGACCAGGGCGAGCGCGTCTTCCAATATACTTACGAACGGATTTGCCGCGCCGAGCGATACGGCGCTAGAGGCACCTCTCACCGTCGCCGACGTCGCGTGGATTCCCAGGGCGTTTTATGGGCCAAGCGCCATAAGCCCATACAGCTCGGGTCCGGTGTGCGCGTGAATAGCACCACCTACTAAAATCGCCGCCGCCGCCGGTTTGGTCACCACTTGCAGGACATGCATCAGGTGGTCAACGAGCGGGATTTTGTCAGCGAGAAATTCAACGGCGGCGACTCCCACCAGCGCGACGGTTACCGGTGTTGCACCGAGCCACGCAAAGCCTGGCGGTGGATGAAAGAGGCCCGCGTGAACGCAGAGTGAGGCGGCGGCAAGCGTGAGCACGGCCCTCAGGCCGGCGCTGGTCGTCAGAGCGTAGGCTAGGGCGTACTGCGTGGTCGGTTCCATGCAGGGGTTTTACCCGTTTATTGCGTTGCGCCGCTCGCGAAAAAGCGCCGAACGTGCGAGACCGGCGCCGTTAAGAAAGCCGTAACACTCATCAACTTCCCACTTTGGCGCCCACGGCGCGCGCAGGACAGTTTTCGAAACGACGATCCCTTGCGCTTGCGGCCTCGGTGTACGGCGCGGTGCGATAGAACGGTCCGTCGATTTCGTTCCATGATCGCTTGGCCAAGTGGCCGGAAATTTCGAGTGCTGACCATTGTGGATGACTCTCGCGAGTCAAACTGCTACAAACCCACGGTCGCTCCTCGCATCATGATGGGGGCCGAGTCATGTCCCCTAGCGCTAAAACCCGGGGGGTAATATGTCGATGCTATGGGGCAAGCGATCTTATCTAGCAGCACTCGGGCCAACTGGGTCAACCGCTGCAAAATCCGGCGCTTTCTAGCGGCTCACTAATAGGCGACGCTAGAGCATGCATTGAGCCATCCAATCCCCAGTGGGCAAGGTGTAATGCGCCTTTCGTCCCTATTGACCGGGAGTACGAATGTGGCGTAACGTAGGCTTGACCATCAAACCGCCTTGTGCCAGTACATAGAGTTACGGCAGTGGCTAGTTTTCCGTATCTCAACACAGCGAGAATCTATTCGAAATGTTAGGGATTATGTTTTTACTTGGTCTGCAGAGCCAACGGGGCGACTATGAATACGTTGACTAACTGCAAAATTAGCGTTGTGATGCCTGCATACAACGAAGCTAAGCACATAGTTTCCAACCTCATTGAAACCGTGCAAACATTACACGATTGCAAGTACAATTTTGAAGTGATCCTGGTGGACGACGGCAGCCCCGACAAGACGTACCTTGAAGCAGCAAAGTTGTTATCTTCGCATCCTGATCGCGTTCGGGTGGTTCACTACGATGAAAATCGCGGTAAAGGAAACGCACTAAGCTGCGGCACCCACTTTGCAGCCGGAAAATACGTAGTCTTCCTGGATGCCGATATGGATTTGCACCCTGTCCAATTGCCTGTCTTACTCGAAATGATGGTCTCTACCAATGCTGACATTGTCATCGGCAGCAAGCGACATCCGGCATCTAAGGTTAATTACCCGAAGTTTCGTATACTGCTCAGTGCTGTATACTATTTCTTTGTCCGACTATTATTCAAACTTCCGGTGAGAGATACGCAAACAGGCTTAAAAGTCTTCAAGACCGAGGCATTAAAACATGTTTTGCCATTCGTGCAGGCTGCACGCTTTGCGTTTGACATAGAGCTGCTCGCATTGGCCCATAAGCTAGGATACAAAATCGCCGAGGCTCCAGTAACATTGGATTTCCGGCGCGTTATCAGTCGCATCAAACTACGTGATGTGTACGATGTTTTTGTAGCAACTTTAGCCATCTATTACCGAGTCAAGGTAAAAAAAATACCTGCAACAATGCGGAGGAACCAGGGCTCCTCCTTAATTAATCAGGCAACAGAAATTAAACTACATCAATTAAATTGATGCCGCGCCTTCTCTTTTTGAATTGGCGGGATCCATGGCATCCTCAATCTGGTGGTGCAGAACTAGTAACCCTTCGCGTTGCGGAAGGCTTAATCGAAAAAGGCTGGTCGGTTGAGTGGTTTTCAGCGATCTATCAAGGTGCCTCCCCCGCTGAACTGAGGAATGGGATTAACTTCGTCCGGGCTGGCTCCCAGTATACCGTCCATTTTGAAGCATTTCGCTTTTACGGTGTTTCACCGCCTTTTGACTACGTAGTCGACGGCATAAATACGATCCCGTTTTTCACCCCACTTTACTGTCGGATTCCAAAAATCGCATTCTTCCATCAGCTCGCAAGGGAGGTTTGGTTTTATGAGACACCTTTTCCAGCCAACGTCGCCGGGTACTTTGCCGAGCCAATCTATCTACGACCTTATCGCAACATGCCGATCATTGCGGTGTCGGATTCCACGGCTGAGAGTTTACGAGCAATCGGCTTGGCCGGTCCGATAAGTGTCATTCCTCTAGGAGTAGACGAGCCGCCAGAGCCAAACGTTCCGTTAAAGGATGCGAATAAGAACATTGCCGTCTTATGTCGCCTTTCACCATCAAAGCGTATCGAAGAATGCATTAAGGGCGCGGCAATCATGGTGAAGGGTGGCTGGAACGGGACCTTGTTCATTATGGGCTCCGGTAACAGTGGCTACCATGAGAAGCTTGAAAAGTTAGTTACATCCTATAATTTGAATGCCAGAGTGCGGCTGCTGGGAAGGGTAAGCAATGCCGAGCGAACGTCTCGTCTGCAGGACGCCAGTGCAATTTGGATGACGTCAATTAGGGAGGGATGGGGCCTCGTTATCACGGAAGCCGCGAGACACGCAACGCCGGCAGTAGTCTATAACGTGCCTGGGCTTAGAGACTCTGTTATGCACAATGTCACTGGTTTCGTCGTGGAAGCGCGACCCGATGAGTTGGCCCGAGCAACACTTCGGTTATTTGGCCTGCCCCACCAGCAGATGTGTTTTTCCGCCTTAGAAAATTCGAGGCAACGCACCTGGCG
>JALYZK010000175.1 GCA_030945705.1 Vulcanimicrobiota bacterium
CGGATACCCCGCATGGACGACCTGAGAACGTTTTCTTGGCGCGACCTACCGGCGCGAATGCTGGTCTTCAATGTCGTCGTTACCTGCGTTTATGCAATCGGCGTCGTTGCGTCAAACTATGCTAGCGTACTTGATGTCAACTCAGCGCGCACCGCGCTCCAACTCTCCGGAATCATTAATGGTATCGGCACGATAGCGTTCACCCTCTTCGTGGACCCGACTTCGTCTATCATTACGGATCAAGCGGCTAAAGGTGAACGCCCTCTTGGAGTAGTTAAAGCCATGGTATTCTACTTATCGTTGACGGCGATTATCGGGACGATCATCTCACAGCTTATTTTATGGCCGTCCGCATTTCTTATTGCTGCTGTCGCACACTTTTTCACGCATGGCCAGTAGACGGTTGAGATGCTTGTATAGCCTTGCACGCGCGATGCTATGTGTAGTCGTCCTTTCCGGTACGATCGGCTGCGCGGCCCCGATCGAGCATTGGATTGTGGATACCCGCAATCACCAGGGCGATGTGGCTCTCGAGCGGGGGAGCCTGTCGGAAGCGCAGCTAGCGTACCGCTTATCCCTGCGGGTCGATCCCAGCGATGCCCACGCGAGGAGCGGCTATTCGGCCGTCGCCCTGGAGATCGCCGACCGTAATTACCGCGCAGCGCGCTTTGAAGATGCGCTCGATGCGCTGACCACAGCAGCAAAATACGACCCTGCGAGCGTCCGAGTTCAAGCCTTGCGATCCCAAATCGAACAAGCGAAACTTAAGCGCGAGATTGTTAGTTCCAATTATCCGCTGTACAAGGAAACCGGCGTACAGATGCAGCGTTCATATCAAGGGCTGAAGGCAATCAACGCCCGGATCATTAGAATGTTGCAGCGTTTTAACTATAATTACGACACGGGCGAGCTGTCGAGGGCAATCCAGGAATCCTACCAACTAAATTCCGAGGTCGTGAAGAATACCAATCGTCTGATAACGTTTCGTCAGCTGGTGGAATCGGGAGTTCCCGAGTCGGTGAAGGACCGCAGCAGCGGCGCGCTCGCGCCCTCAACTTCACTGTTACCCCTGCCCTAACAGTGCGTACTAAACCTTGGTATCGACGCCGAATTCGACGATCTGGTTGGGGGGCAGACCTAACGAATCGGTAAAAGGACGCGCGTTGCGGCTCATCCAGCCATACAGGGCGCGCTGCCAACGCGGCAGCCCGTGAGCGGATGGGTCATCAGAGATTTTGGGACTTGCTAAGTAGTATGTGGGCTGCGAAAGGTCCAACCCCGGCTGCTGCTGTTGCAAAAGCTTCAGGATGTCGTCGATCTTCGCTTGCTGCATAAAGCCGTATGCCGCTTTTGCGCGGAACAAACGCGACCCAAGTTTCTCGACGGCGACGCGCTCCTGATCCTCGAGGTACGGACGCGACGTGCCCGCAACGGTGAGCAAAATGACCGTGTCAAAGATGACATGACTGCGCAGCCACTCGTGCCGTGATGCAAACGGGATTCCCTCGGGATCGGGGCTGATAAAGATCGCAGTCCCGCTCGCAAACGCCGGCTCTTTGGAATCCTTCAAAAATTCCTCGATCGGCATTCTCTGCGCGGCAATCTCGTCTAAGATGCGCCTGCGCCCGCGATTCCAAGTTGTAAAAAAGATGAATAGCATCGTGGCCATTAAAAGCGGTACCCATCCGCCGGACCAGACCTTCGAAAGGTTGCCGCCCAAGAAAGGGAGATCCCAGGCGAGGAAAAGCGCGACCAGCGGCAGCGCCCGCCACAGGGGCCACTTCCAACGCGCTCTCAGGAGTTCATAAAACGTGACGCTGCTTACCACCATGGTGATCGTCACAGCCAAGCCGTAGGCTCCGCCGAACGCCTCAGAAGAGCGGAACGCAAGCACGAGTGCTATGCACACGATGGCAAGAACGATGTTTACCGCGGGGATATAAATTTGGCCGGCGTGGTGACTCGAAGTGTGGACGATTCGGAAGCGTGGTGCGAAACCCAGTTGCATTAGCTGCTGAGTCAGCGAAAATACGCCTGAGATGAGCGCTTGGGACGCGATGACGGTCGCCACGGTCGCCAGCATGACCATGGGGACGATTAGCAGTCGCGGCACCAAAGCGAAGAACGGCGATTCCAGCGCGTGCGCATGCGTAAGCGTGAAAGCGCCCTGACCAAAATAATTAAGCACTAGTGCCGGAAACACGATCAGGTACCATGCAACCGTTATTGGCCGCCTCCCGAAGTGCGCCAGGTCTGCGTAGAGCGCCTCGACGCCGGTTACGCACAAGACGACTGCGCCAAAAATTAGGACGCTTCGCAATCCGTTGTGCACAAAAAACGCGACCGCGTATGTGGGATTGAACGCCGCCAGAACGGTGCGATGTTGGAGGATCCCAATTAGACCGAAGAATCCAATGGCCAGGAACCACAGTAACATGACGGGGCCAAATAGTTTGCCGATTCGCTCGGTCCCGCGCGACTGCATTGCGAAAAGCGCGAGCAATACAACAACCGAGATCGGCACAATGTACGGATGCGCTGCTTTGGTCCAGACGTCCAACCCTTCGACCGCGGAGATAACGGAAATTGCGGGCGTGATAACTCCATCGCCGTAAAGCATCGACTCTCCAAAAAGTACGAGGAGTCCCAGGCTCGTCAGCGCTATGGGCATCGCCGTCCTGATGGGGGGAGATAGCAATGCAAGAAGCGCAATGGTTCCGCCCTGCCCATCATTGTCTGCGCGCAGCATAAACGTTACGTATTTGATGCACACGACGACAACCAGCGCCCAAAAAATCAATGAAAGTATCCCAAGTACGTTTGCCGGGCTGAGCGCTGCGGGAAACTCACCCGTAAAACACAGCTTGAAGGCGTACAGCGGGCTGGTTCCAATAT
>JALYZK010000216.1 GCA_030945705.1 Vulcanimicrobiota bacterium
TAAAATCCGGAAGTTGCCCGGACGACCCTTGCCTTTATGCCCGTTGTTGAATTTTTCCGTGAGAAAGCTATCATGAACGTCATCGACCTGATCGAAAAGGAACAAGAAAAAGCCTCTCTTCCAGCATTTCGCTCCGGCGATACCGTTAAGGTCTACTCGAAAATTATCGAGGGCGGAAAGGAACGCGTTCAGATGTTTGAGGGCGTTGTGACCGTTCGCAAGGGCGGCGGTTCAAGCGAGACAATCACCGTCCGGCGCGTCGCTCACGGCGTGGGGGTGGAAAAATCGTTCTTGCTTCACAGCCCGCGAGTTGAACGGATAGAGATAAGCAAACGAGGCGTCGTGCGCCGCAGCCGTCTATATTATCTCTCCGAAAAAATCGGTAAGGCGGCTCGCATCAAAGAAAAAAAACCTGCCCGTTAATATCGCACTGACTCCTCTCCAGCTTCTCGGGCTCATCTGCGTTTTTGCCATTGCGCGCGTCGCTTTGACGCTCAAACGCGCGCCGGCCACCACCGCCGAAGGAAAACCCTCAGGATCTGCAGTCGCACGCGAATATCTTGACGCATTTATCGTCGCGGGGCTGGTCGCACTGTTTCTCATAACGTTCGTGGTGAGAACGTTCTACATTCCGTCGGGTTCCATGGAACCCACCTTACAAATTCACGACGTTCTGCTGGTGAATGAGTTCGAATATCGCTTTCACCCGCCGCAGCGCGGTGACATTGTGGTTTTCCCTCCACCTTTAGCGTCTTCGAACGATTTCATCAAACGTCTGATCGGAGCGCCCGGCGACACGTTGCGCATTCACAGCGGTATTGTTTATCGCAACGGGCAAGCTTTGAACGAACCGTACATCGCGCAGAAGCCCGCTTACGAATTAGAGATTAAGAACTACACCATCTACTATGAAGGGCAACCCCTAGATAGCTCCGGCGCCAACATTCCGCCGCGTTCGCTATGGCAGGACCCCGATCGCATCCCCAAGGGCTATTACTTCATGATGGGCGATAACCGCAACAACTCGGAAGACTCACACATTTGGGGCTTTGCTGAACTGCACGGCAAAAACTGGGCGCAGATTCCGGGGGCGCCAAAAGATCTAAAGTTTACCGGCCACGCCTTCGTCTTGTTCTGGCCTCCGAATCGTCTGCGCATATTGCGTTAGGACTGCAACCGCTTAGCGAGAATAACAACGTGCCACAGCAACTGCACTGGCGTACAGTGGTTAGCGTCGCCCTACAGATTGCGATACTTCCCATACTTGCCGTTGCGTTTTTCCTTCGCATGCCCCAAGTGTCCGGTCTTTCCATGGAACCCCACATCGATTCTGGCGAATACGTCCTGATCAACACCGTCGCTTACCGTGTAGGACGGCCGCACCGTGGCGACATCGTCGCTTTCCAGCATGAGCGCTCAGCTCCGTCGGTGTACCTTAAAAGAGTAATCGGTTTGCCCGGAGACCGCATCGCAGTAAGCCAGGGCACCGTCATCGTGAATGGCGGCGTGCTTCGCGAGAACTATGTCCAATTTTCGGACCGGCGAAGTTTTGCGGAGGTCAGGGTGCCGGAAAATTCGCTCTATGTGCTAGGCGACAATCGTGCCAACAGTGACGATTCGCGCTTTTGGGGTTTCGTGCCGCAAGATCAAGTCATCGGAAGAGCCGTCGCCGCGGTTTGGCCGCCGCGCCGCATTGGTTCCCTGTGAGCCCTGGCCACGGGCAGATTATTGCATGGTACCCCGGACACATGGCAGCCGCCATGCGCAAAATCGAGCAGCATATGAAGCTGGTCGATATCGTTATAGAAGTAATCGACGCGCGCGTCCCACGCAGCGGCGCCAACCCAGTACTGGATGCTCTTGCTGGAAAGCGCCCGCGATTGATCCTTCTCAGCCGAGAAGATCTTGCGGATTCGCGCTCTACCGTGAAATGGCTGTCGTACTTTAATTCGCAGGGGAAAGGTGCGCTCGCCATTAACGGCCGTAAGCAAAGCAGCGTTGCCAAAGCAAAACTCCACTTGGAACAGATCGTCAAAAGGACGCAATACGCTCAGCGCGCGATGGTGGTCGGCCTACCAAATACCGGAAAATCAGCGGTCATCAATGGATTGCTGCGCCGAGCCGCCGCAAAAACCGCAAATCGTCCGGGCGTAACTCGAGCAACGCAGTGGTTTCGGGTCGCGCCCGAGCTGGAGCTAATGGATACCCCGGGAATCTTGATTCCAAAAATCGATTCTCCTCAGGCACAATGGATGTTGGCGTTAACGGGCGCCATCCCGCGGGAACGCTTCGACCCCCAAGATGTAAGCGAGCGATTTCATCTTTGGCTGAGCCAAAAAACGGAAGGACGTACAAGCGTCCCCGACCTAACTACGTTTGCCAATGCGCGTGGTTTTTTGGGTCGCGGAAATCTCGTAGATATGCATAACGCCGCTACATCCTACCTCAAGGAATTTAACGAGGGAAGATTCGGCCGCATTACTTTTGAGCTGCCGGTAAATGACGTCAAAGCAACAAAAGAGTAAGGCAAAGTACCAGCGCGAACGCCGACGTTTGCTGCGTTTGCACCGTTATGAGTCTCGTGCCCGGGAAAGCGGCTTGCTGCTCATTGGCGGGATCGATGAGGTAGGAAGGGGACCGCTGGCGGGCCCGGTGGTCGCAGCCTGCGTCGTCACCGGCAAGCCCCTCATGTTGCAGGGTCTTAACGATTCCAAACAAGTGAGACCCGAAGTGCGTCTAGCGCTGGACGGGATAATCAAAGCTCATTGCGTCGCATGGGCTTTGGGCGTTGCTACCGTCCAGGAAATCAACCGATTGAATATCTACTGGGCGAGCATTCTCGCGATGGAGAGGGCCCTCGATTCGCTGGTTGTGCCTCCCGAGTACTTGCTAACCGATGCAGTTCGCATCCGATCCTACCGCGGACTGCAGGAGCCGGTGATCAAGGGGGATGCGAAGTGTGCCACGGTCGCCGCGGCCAGCATCATTGCGAAAGTACATCGCGACAAGCTGTTGGTTCAACTTAGTGAGATCGAACCACGCTACGGCTTCGCCGAACACAAGGGCTACGCGACCGCGCAGCATATTGCGGCGCTCAAACAGCACGGTCCATGCGAACATCATAGGAGCGGTTTTTGGCGCGTACGCGATGCGCAACTCGAATTTGGGAGCCTCGAGCTCATCCCGTGAACACACTTTTTGGACGTGAAGGCGAAGATCGCGCGGTCTCC
>JALYZK010000223.1 GCA_030945705.1 Vulcanimicrobiota bacterium
CCTTCGGCAAACACCTGCCCGGGCATGATGCCGATCGACGACTTTCCCGGCGATATCAGTCCGGGGCAATTGGGACCAATAATGCGCATTCCCGGCGTGGTTCCCACGATTCTAAGAACGTCGTGAACGGGCACACCCTCGGTAATGCACACCGCCAACGAAATTCCGGCCTCGTGGGCTTCGAAAAGGGCATCGGCAGCAAACGGCGGCGGCACAAAAATGCAGGTGTGGGTCGCTCCGGTGGCGTTGACCGCATCCCGAACGGTGTTGAAAACCGGCAAGCCATGCTCGGTCTTTGTACCGCCCTTGCCGGGCGTTACGCCGCCGGCAATTTGCGTGCCGTACTTGAGCATCCGCGCGGTATGATAGGAACCTTCTTGTCCGGTGATCCCTTGGACGATCACCTTGCTGTTTTTATCAAGGAAGATGGACATTATGCGGCGGCGAGCCTAACGGCCTGGGCGGCACCTTCGTCCATCGTTTCGACGGGATTCATTCCGGCCGCGGCGAGAATTTGGCGCCCTTCTTTCTCATTGGTTCCGGTGAGACGAATTACCAGTGGAATTTTGCGTAAATCGTCGCCTTTGAGGGCTTCGACGATGCCTCGCGCAACTTCGTCTCCGCGCGTGATCCCGCCAAAAATATTGATGAACAGCGATTTGGCGCTCGTGTGGTTCACGATCAGATCGTAGCAACTCCGAACTTTGTGGGCGTTCGCACCTCCTCCGACATCGAGGAAATTCGCGAAGGTTCCGCCGGCATTGCGCACCGCATCCATGGTTCCCATCGCCAGACCCGCACCGTTGGCCATCGTCCCGACGGTGCCCTCAAAGCGGCGGAAGTTTCGAATGCCCAAGCCGGCGCTAACCGCTAAGGCTTCATCTTCATCGAGCGGCAGCGCCGCCTGCCATTCCGTGAATTCCGGATACTTAAAGATGCCGTCATCGTCAAGTTCCACTTTGGCGTCCGACGCGTACACGATGCCATCTTTGGTCAAGACGAGCGGATTGATCTCAACCAGTTTTGCGCCGTAGTCGAAAAATAGCTTATACATTGCTGCCACGATAGACGGAAACGCTTTCCGGTAGCCGGGATCAAGCTGCGCATCGAAAGCCAATTCCCGACCGATAAAAGGTGAGTATCCAATCGCCGTATCAACGTAATATTTGGCAATATCGCCAGGATGATGCTCCGCGACCTCTTCAATGTCCATCCCGCCATGGCGGCTGGCTATGATCACGGGTGTTTTTGTTTTGCGATCGATGGTTATGGCACAGTACGCTTCATCTTTAATTGCGAGCTTCTCTTCCACGAGAATCGATTTGACCGCTTCGCCTTGCGGATTTTGGCGATTGCGGATCACCAGGCGCAGAAGTTGTTCTGCGATGGGATGCGCTTCCTCGCCGCTTTCTGCAAATTTAATACCGCCGGCCTTACCGCGCCCCCCGACGAGCACTTGGCTTTTTAGGACCCACGACCCGGGATTCGCTACAATAAAGCGGGCCACATCATGCGGCGTATGATGGTGAGCGCTGCGCGGCACCGGAATGCCGACGCGGCGAAACAATTCCTTACCCTGGTACTCCATAAGGTTCATACCGCGGTAATTATCCTCGTGCGATCTTGCCCAAGAGCGAGCGCGCGATAATTAGCTGCTGAATCTCGGAAGTCCCTTCGTAGATTTCTGTGATTTTTGCATCGCGATAATACCGCTCTACGGCGAATTCCGTGGTAAATCCATATCCGCCATGAATCTGAATGGCTTCTGCGGCATGCTTGCGCGCAGCAGTCGAGGCGAACAGCTTAGCTTTACTTCCTTCCACGGCCGAAGGCACGCCTCGATCGCACAGCGCCGCCGCCTTATACGTCAGCAGTCGCGCGGCGTCCAGATCCGTTGCCATCTGAGCGATCTTGAACGAAACACCTTCAAAAGCTCCGATGGGCTTGCCGAAAGCCGAACGTTCTTTGGCAAAGACCACCGAAGCGTCCAAACATGCAGAAAGAATTCCGCAGGCTTGGGCGGCGATGCCGATGCGCCCGCTCTGCAAGGCAGTCATTGCACCCGAAAAGCCCTCGCCCTGGTGACCCAACAGAGCGCTCTCGGGCACCAACGCGTCATCAAAGGCGAGATCACAGGTGTTGCTCGTGTGGATTCCCAGCTTTTCGGTAACTCTCTCGACGTGCAGGCCGGGCGTGTCGTTATCGACGAGAAAGGCGCTGATCCCGTGATGGCCCGAACCTCCAGTGCGAAACATCGCCATTACCACTCCCGAATAACTGCCGTTGGTACACCACTGCTTGCGGCCGTTCAGAAGGTAACCGTTCTTGGTATGCCGCGCCGTCGAGCGAAGGTTGCCGGCGTCGGATCCCGCTTCTGGCTCGGTGAGGGCGAAGGCCGCGATCATATCAGCGGTCGCCAGTGCGGGAAGATACTTGTGCTTTTGTTCCTCGTTACCGAGTTGAGCGATCGCAGAGGCAATCATCGTATGCACTGAAACAGTCACAGCCGTTCCGGCATCGACCTTTGCGAGTTCTTCTATCGCTAAGGCATATGAAATATAATCGGCACCAACGCCGCCGAACGCTTCATCAACAAGAATACCCATAATGCCGGCGTCGCAGAGCTTGGAATACAACGCACGCGGAAACGTGTGGTCTCGATCCCAGGCAGCAATGTGCGGCGCGATCTCTCGCTGAGCAATTTGGGCGGCAAGACGGCCGATTGCGCGTTGTTCATTGGTGACTTCAAAAAGCGGAGGCGAATGCTCTTGCAGCATCAGTACGAGTAGAATCCGCGACCGGACTTTTTCCCGTACCACCCTGCTGCCACATACTGCTTGAGCAATGGGCACGGTCTGTATTTGCTATCACCAAAGCCGTCGTGCAACACTTCCATGATGGAAAGGCAGGTGTCCAAGCCGATGAAGTCCGCCAATTGCAGAGGGCCCATCGGATGATTCATGCCAAGCTTCATCACGGTGTCGATTGCCTCGGCAGAACCAACTCCCTCAAACAGCGCATAAATCGCTTCATTGATCATGGGCATCAACACGCGGTTCGATACGAAACCCGGGAAATCGCGCACTTCCACGGGCGTTTTTCCCAAGTGTTCCGCCAGAGCTTTGGTGGCATCGAATGTTTGCTGCGAGGTTGCGATGCCGCGAATAATCTCCACTAACGCCATCACTGGAACGGGGTTCATGAAATGCATTCCGATTATCTTCTCGGGGCGGCTAGTTACGGCGCCCAGAGTCGTTATAGAGATTGACGATGTGTTGGTTGCGAGAATCGCCTCCGCCGGCGTGGCGTTGTCTAACTCGCGGAATAAGTCGCGCTTTACCGCGAGGTTTTCCGTGGCAGCTTCAATCGCGAAGTCGACATTGAAGTTTTTGAGATTGGTTTCACCGTTGATGTGTGAAAGCGTTTTGCCGCGCTTCTCCTCAGACATGCGACCGCGCTCAACGCTTCTATTGAGGCTCGCTCGAATCGCTTCGAGACCTCGCTCGATGAAACGCTCTTCGCGATCGTGCAAGATCACGCTGCAACCAGCGGCGGCAGCGACTTGGGCAATACCCGCCCCCATCTGCCCGGCGCCAATCACCGCCAGACGCACTACTCGACCCGAACTAAAACGGCATCGCCTTGACCACCGCCGCTGCAAATCGCAGCGATTCCAAGACCCCCTCCACGTCGGCGCAACTGATGAATGAGCGTTCCGATAATGCGTGCACCCGAAGCGCCGATGGGATGGCCCATCGCAACAGCCCCGCCGTGCAGATTCACCTTACACCGGTCAATGCCCAAACGCTGGGCTGATGTCAGCGCTACGGCAGAAAATGCCTCGTTGATTTCCCACACGTCGATGGCAGATGTTTGAAGGCCAGCCTTGTCGAGTAGTTTTTGCGCCGCCATTGCCGGTGTCAGGGCAAGGTATGGCGGATCCCAGGCGACGGTAGCGTGTTCGATAATGCTGGCAAGCGGCTCGTATCCATTGCTCCTCGCGTATGCCTGGTCGCAGAGCACCAGCGCCGCGGCCCCGTCGTTCACGCCGGGAGCATTACCCGCGGTAATGGTGCCGTCTTTGTCAATGGGTTTGAGTTTGGCCATCGCCTCCAAGCTTGCGTCGGCGCGAACCGCCTCGTCCCGGTCGACCAGCGTGCTGGGCACGTCCCCGGTAACAAACGGCGAATAGCGCTGCGGATTAGCAATGAGGTCCGCTGACGGGACGTGGTCCCAAATGCTTTTTTCACTGCCGTTCATCGCCACCGCAACGGGGATGCGCGCACGTGCCGGCTGCGGCAATCTGTCGACAAGCAGTTTTCCCGTTGCTTTCGTCGCTACCCGAAGCGGCATCATTTCGTCGCCAAACACCTTGTTTTGATGCCCAGCAAGGGCGCGCTGATGACTTTCATAGGCATACGCATCTTGGTCTTCGCGCGATATGCCAAGCTCTCGCGCAACTTGTGCTCCTTGGGAGGCCATGGTCACATCGAAAAAATAATCCCACAATCCGTCGTGAATCATCGCGTCGATCAGGCGGCCGTCACCGAAACGGTAACCACTGCGAGCCTTCTCTAAAAGATACGGCGCGTTAGACATCGATTCCATTCCACCGGCGACCACGACGTTGTTGTCGCCATCATTGATGAGGCGCGCGCCGCTCACCACAGCCAGCATTCCCGAAGCACAGACTTTATTGACGGTCTCGCTTGTAACGGTTTTGGCAAGCCCCGCTTTGAAGGAAGCTTGCCGTGCGGGCGCTTGCCCAACCCCCGCTTGCAGAACTTCACCCATGATGACGTGTTCGACTTCTGCCGGATCGATTTTGCTGCGTTGCAGCGCTCCAAGTATAGCAGCGGCTCCCAGACTCGTGGCCGAAATCGTGGAAAGCGCGCCGCCTAGACGGCCAAACGGAGTCCGCACGGCGGAAAGAACGACGGTCTTCGAATTCATAAGGTTACTCTTCGAGTTTTTCCTGATTGCGTCCTAGAGCAGACTACTCTGGCTGCCTCGCGCTCAGCTGAGTGCAGATTATGCGCTCATCCGGTTCACAGGTCTCACATTCGAATTGTATTGTAACGTGTGAAATCCCGAATTCGGAACGCATACGATCGTCGACGCGGCGCAGCAGCGAGGAAGCTTCGCTGATTTGGCGATCGTTAAGAAGGATGTGAGCGGACAACGCGCACGACTGGGTTCCGATTGACCAGACATGAAGGTCATGCACGCCGACCACACCATCCATGGTCCGCATAGCGTCAAGTACGTTGTGCACATCAAGATGTGCCGGGACACTTTCTAACAAGACGTCGCTTGCCTGACGAGTGATGCGCAAGACGCCCAGCACGATTATTCCACACACGAACAGTGAGAGAATGGGGTCCAGCCAGCCGACTTTGTACGCGAAGATGACGATGCCGCCGATGACGACGGCCGCGGCGCCCAAAGCGTCGCTTGCGACGTGGTACAGTGCCGCCTTGACATTGAGATTTTTGCGGCTGGTGCGGAACAACATCATGCCAATAGCGGCATTGATAATCAACCCCACGGCTGCAACCCCACTCATTAATGCTCCGTCGGGCAGTTGTGGTGTCCTCAAACGATGCATCGCCTCGACCGCAATCAACACCGTCACGGCGAAGAGTAACCCGGCGTTACCGAGCGCTGCGAGAATTTCCACCCGCCCGTAGCCGAATGTTTTGCGCCGATTGGCAGGCCGCTGCGCCCCTGCCGCCGCCGCGAGGGCAATTGCAAGGGCGAACACGTCCATGCACACGTGAGCCGCATCCGAAAACAGCGCCAGACTGTGCGCATACCAACCGCCGAGCAGCTCCACGAGCGCAATGAACGCGGTAAGCGCAAGCGCAAGACGTAACCGCGCACGTTCCATCTAGGAACGCAAAGCCTTCACCGCCAGCACGATCAGCATCGCCCCAAATGTCGCAAACGTTTTGCTTTCAGCCTTCCAGATTACCGACGGCGCATAGACGCCGTGAGCCGGTCTGGACGCCCGAGTCCGTGGAACAATGGACGGAACGCGATTGCAATAGTCTTCAAAGACCGCACCGAAGGTCGCCCGCAGATAGCGTTCCTCATGCGGAATGATCGTTGCATAAACGGCGCTCATGCTGCCCAACGCACCGCTGCGTAAGGCCAGGCGCGCGAACAACGTATTACAGCCAGTAAAGGCAACTGCGAATCCCAGTGCGGTAATGAAGTTGCCTAGATAGAGTGGGTTGCGCACGTGCGCATATGGACCGGCAGTCACAAGCGCCGGAGCGGTCACTTTGTCGGCACGCGTTGTTATTCCGGAATATCCTACAGCCCAGCAGCGGATCAACTCCCCCCCGAGTGCGAGCGGCAAACCAACCGCTACTGAAAACGCGCTAGGCTTTCCGAAAGCGCCCAGCAGCACGGCCGGGATGCTCAAGAGGGCTCCCCGGTTTTTAAATACTCGCGCGCTCAAATTGCGCTCGCTCACGTCGTTCTCTTTATCATCGTCATGCTGAGCTGCCATTGTCGTGTTGACCCCCAAGCACGGCTCCGTAGATATCCCGCAGCGACCGGATCAGCGGTATCTCCGGGGTCCAGCCGGTCAACAAACATAGCTTCTCATTACTCCCATACGACACGGGGACATCCACGGCGCGCATTCTATCGGGATCTTCACGGACTTCAACGGGAACGTGCGCTGCCGTGATCAGCAGCCGCAATATTTCCGAAATGCTCGTTGAGCGCCCGCTGCAAACATTGTAGGTCTCGCCGGTCTCGCCTCGCTGCGCTAACGCAATGTAGGCAGCGACAACGTCGCGGACATCGAGAAAATCCCGCTGCGCTGAAATATTGCCGACGAGAAGTTTCGGTTCGCGCCCGCGCGAAATTTGCGCGAGTTGCGCTGCGAACGATGCAACCACAAAGCGAGCGTCTTGCCCGGGTCCGATATGGTTGAAAGCACGCGTGATGAGTATATCCAGACCGTAGGTGGTTGCTTCCGCGGCAATTATAGCTTCTGCAGCGGCCTTGCTTGCCGCATATGGATTCGATGGATGCAAGGTCAGCGACTCGCGCAACGGTAAATCCGCGGAAGAACGTTGCCCGTACACTTCGGCGGAACTGGTAAAAAGAATTCGCGGATTACGCCCGCTGACCTCACGGGTCTTACGCACCGCTTCTAGTAGGCGCGCAGTGCCGAGAACGTTGACATCATAGGTGAGCAGCGCACGCTCGACCGAATCCGGAACAAAAGTCTGCGCTGCAAGATGGAAGATGAGTTCGGGTTGGGCAACGTCGAGGACGGCGCAAACATTCTGGGAGTCACGTAAGTCGAGCGGAAGGCTGATTTGATGGGCGGGTTGGGTGCTCTGATGGGTCGCGCCAACCACGTCGTCCCCCCGCGCGCGCAGCGCGGCAACCAGATAGCGGCCGACGAATCCGTTGGCACCGGTTACTAGGACGCGCATACCATTGAGGAGAGTTCCCCTTACACGCTTACGTGGGATCGCAAGCGCTTTAAGTCCGCTTGGACCATCATCTCGACCAGAGTCTCGAAGGTCACTTGCGGTTCCCAACGTAGTACGCGTTTAGCTTTCGAGGGATCGCCGATCAGTAGATCTACTTCCGCAGGGCGAATAAAGCGCGGATCTACTCGGGTATACTGTTCGTAGTCCAAGTCCACGAGTTCGAACGCCGTGCGTACAAAATCTCGCACGCTGTGCGTCCGCCCCGTCGCAATGACGAAATCCTCGGCTTGCTCTTGCTGCAGCATCAACCACATTGCCCGAACGTAATCGCCCGCGAAGCCCCAATCACGCTTCGAATCCAGGTTACCTAAGCGCAACTCGCTAGCTATGCCCAATTTGATACGCGCTACGCCATCGGTGATTTTGCGCGTTACGAATTCCTTGCCGCGGCGAGCGGACTCGTGGTTGAACAGGATTCCGCTTACGGCAAACATATCGAAAGATTCACGGTAATTGATAGTTATCCAATGGCCGTACACTTTTGCCACGCCGTAGGGGCTGCGTGGATAAAAAGGCGTCTGCTCGGTTTGGGGAACTTCTCTAACCTTGCCAAACATTTCAGAACTCGAGGCTTGGTAAAATTTGATTTTCGGATCCACGGCGCGAATAGCTTCAAGGACCCGGGTCACTCCAAGCGCGGTAAATTGCCCCGTCAAGACCGGCTGACTCCAAGATGCCGGTACGAACGACTGCGCTGCCAGATTATAGATCTCGTGCGGCCGCACTTGCGCGACGATTTTTGCCATGGAGCTTTGATCGAGCAAGTCACCTGAAACGATTTCAATGTCATCTACGATGTGCTCGATACGCTCGTGCACATCGGTGCTCGAACGCCGAGTCATGCCTACCACCCGATAACCGTGCGCCAGCAAATGTTCGGCAAGATATGAACCGTCTTGCCCGGTGATTCCGGTGATTAGCGCAGTTTTCACGTTTCCTCGTTAGAGGTTGCCTGAATGTAGCGCGGTGAGCGCCGCGGCAATGGACTTGTAACGATGATAATGATCGGAACGGGATGACACTTCTGCACCGCCGCTAAAAGGCCCTAAGTGGCCGGTAAAGCGCTGTTCGCTCCTCACGGTAGCCCAATAACCGGGCAAAACCTCGGCACGATAGGTGGTAATTACGCCGGTGGAGGCGTGCTTAGGTAAAACATTCGGTGAGTAAATCAGGAGTTTAACGTGATCGGTGGCATTCACGATCAGTGAGCCGTTACCGTGAAATTGGTCTTTTATGGGACTCGAAAAGGTGAGCTTGACGTCGCCACTCGCGCATTGCTCGCATGTATCTTTGGCATAGGCATATTCCGAAAAATGCCGCGAATCGAACGGTACCGCGAAAACTTTGCCGCTCCCTTGCTCCGTTTCAATCTTGCGTGTTTCGGCATCGAGCTGTTCCTGGTTTGCCTCTGTGCCGTTATCACCCTTAGCCAGGGCACGCGCCTTAATCAAGCGCTCATCCTGGAACACATAGGCATCTTTATAGCGGTATGCGCGCCGCATGGGGCCCCCATGCGCAATACTGTCCCACGTCGTCTGGAAGGCGATAATACCTTTGTGATCGCGTACCGCAACTTGGGCAGCGCGCCGCAATTCGGTAGGTACGCTCGAATCGGCACTCCTGGCAATGGCAACGCAGCAGAGCGCGAACATGCAAAAAAAGGCTACGGCTGTTTTCATGGTGTTAACCTCCTTGCTAGTGTTTCGGCAATGAACGCGGCCACTTCACTAGGAAGCGTTCCCCGGCCGAACCCCGCATCGTAGCCTAATTCCGTCGCCATCAAATTGGTAACACGGGGGCCGCCGCACAGCAAGACCACATCGTCGCGCACCCCCTCGGCCTCCAAAAACTCTACGAGGGCAGTAAAGTTAACGATATCGCTACCCTTTTGCGTGACGACTTGTGAAGCCAGGATCGCATCGAGTTCTTTTTCTTTGGCAAAACGAACGAGCTCTTCGATTGAAACCTGGCTTCCCAAATTGAATGTCACGAATTCGTGATATCGTTCCAGTCCGTAATCGCCACGATATCCCTTCATGTTGAGAATGGCGTCAATGCCAACCGTGTGTGCGTCGGTCCCTATGCACGCACCGGCGACACGAACCTTTCGTTTGATGCGGTCGCGAATGTACTCATCGACCTCGTCCATCGACATAGGATGCCCCTTGGCCGAAGGCGCAGATATCGTGGCGAAATCAACGGACTGCGG
>JALYZK010000231.1 GCA_030945705.1 Vulcanimicrobiota bacterium
GGGTGAAGCGAAGCTGACCTTAAAGGGCCTCGAGGTTGCAGTACGGGTGATGCGCCGGCATCGCTTGGCCGAGCGGCTTCTGACCGATGTGCTTCAGATGCCTTGGGATGCAGTGCATCTTGACGCGTGCATGCTCGAACACGCGATTTCCGATCGCGTCGAAGAGCGCTTGGTTGAAATATTGGGAAACCCGCAGGCCTGTCCTCACGGACATCCTATTCCGCCTAAAGATTTAAGCGATCCGATCAAAGTGGGTGTCCCGCTGGCCCAAATCGAGGCTGGGCAGCGTGCCGTCGTGCACGGTGTAACAAAGGAAGTACCCGAAATTTTACGCTATCTTGCGGACGTGGGACTGAAACCCGGCGCAAACGTTGCTGTATTCGAAAAAGCGCCTCTGGGTGGACCTGTTACGGTCGAGGTCAATGAGCAGCGTCATGCAATCTCGCTCGAGCTTGCGGGGATGGTCACGGTGGTGAATCACTCGAGCTAATCGTAGACTCGAACGGTCCGGAAGCATCCATCTCGTCGACTGCGTCGAACATCCCACATCGATGGATACAGAAATCTCGTGTTGACACGCACGCTAGTCGGGATCAATGTATTGGTGTACGTTTGGTTATCATTGACCGGCGGCTCGATGAACGAACAATCACTGCTTGATCATGGTGCCATCTACGGACCTAGCGTCCTGCACGGCGAATACTGGCGGATTGCCACGGGCACTTTTCTCCATAGCGGCATCTTACATATCGTTTTTAATATGCTCGCACTGTATCAGGTGGGTTTATTGGTCGAGCGATTGGTCGGCGCACCCCGCATGTTTCTGATTTATTCTTTGTCGGCTTTGGGTGCAGGCGTCTCGGTGCTAAAATTCAATTTTGACGTCCCGGTGGTAGGTGCAAGCGGAGCGATATTTGGCCTCTTTGGCGCCTTGCTTGCAATTGGTCTACGCTTAGGGGCGCCGGGACGAATTCTTGTCTCGCAAGCCCTACCCATAATCGCTCTGAACATTCTCTTCGGATTTTCAGTTAGGAACATCGCGAATTCGGCCCATATCGGTGGTTTGCTTACCGGGTTTGCGGCTGGCTTTCTGCTCTTCATCATGCCGAAAGCTAAAGCGGAAGAGCCGTGATCTCAATTGAGGAATGTTTTGCAGCGGGTGGCCCCATCGCGCAAAGTTTGGGCGGCTTTGAAGCGCGGCCCGGACAGGTTGCGATGGCGCAACTGATCGAGCGTGGATTTCTGGAAGGCATGCACACGCTGGTCGAAGCCGGGACCGGCGTTGGAAAGTCGCTCGCTTACCTGATTCCAGCGCTGCGCAGCGGCAAGAAAATCGTAATTTCGACAGGCACGATCGCGTTGCAGGAGCAGCTCGTTTGTAAAGACATTCCGCTTGTGCTCGAGGCGCTGCGTAGCCGAGCGCGCGTTAGCTTGATCAAAGGCCGCAATCACTACCTTTGTAAACAGAAATTTGAGCGAATGCGAAGTGAGCGTCTTTTGCCCCCGAGCCGCTCGATGCAAAGAATCTGGGACTGGGCGAGCCTTACCACCGTGGGCGATCGCGCAGAACTACCGTTTCTGCCATCCGCGGACCAATGGGAAACGATGGATGCGGATGCCGATGATTGCGTCGGCGAATTTTGCGAGCATTTCCGAGATTGTTTCTTTTTCCGCAAGCGCGACGAAGCGAGATTCGCGGACATCGTCGTTGTCAACCATGCGCTCTTTTTTCTGGATCTGGCGATGGGCGGGGGGTTGCTTCCGGGCTATGATTTCGTGATCTTGGACGAAGCTCACCAGTGCGAACGTTGGGCGACAGCCGCGCTCACCGCCACTCTGTCTTGGTCGAGCGTTGGACGAATGATGCGCAAACTCCATCGCAGCTATCAGGTACCGAGCACTTTTGATGCTGAACTTGAGGAAGGCTTGCGTGGACTCATGAGCACGCTGGCGCTTGTGCCCGGCGAACGTTATCCACTTCGCGCTAACGAGAACATTGGCCCGGTGCTGGACCGACTGCGCGATTCGTTTTATTGGCTTGAAAACTGGCTCCACGCGCACTGGCACTCCGCATTGCGACGTCCGGCGGAAAATGAGTCGGAGGCGGAACGCCGACGAGAGTTAGCGCTCAGGCCGGTGCTTGCCCACATCGCGACAATCGAACGCGCACAGTCCCCGCAAGATGAAGCAATCGCGTGGGTCGAGCGTGCTGAAATCGACGGCCGTTACGAAATCAACAGCGCTCCTTACGACGTTGCAGACTATTTGCGCGCGACGCTATTTGAGCGCGTGGCGAGTGTTGTGCTAACGAGTGCCACGATCGCGCAAAGTGATTCATTTGCATTTTTGCGTCGTTCCCTTGGAATCACTGATGCTCAGGAGCTTGTTGCGCCCTCCCCCTTCGACTATACGCAGCAAGCGCGTTTATTTATCGCGCCCGAAAACGTCAATCCGAAGCTACAGAATTTCGCTCGCTTAGCGGCGCCGCTCGTTGAAGAATGCCTGGACCGCACACTCGGACGCGCATTTGTTCTTTTTACATCGTACGCGCGCTTGCGAGAGGTATACGCGCTTGTGCGCGAGCGCATTGCCTTCCCGGTCCGGTTGCAAGGCGAATTGCCGCGGGCGCATTTGTTGGAATGGTTTCGCTCGACGGAGAATGCGGTGCTGTTCGCCACCGGTACATTTTGGGAAGGCATCGATGTCATTGGTGACCGGCTCTCGTGTGTTATCATCGATCGCTTGCCGTTTCCATCGCCGTCGGATCCGCTCGTCGCAGCACGAATGGAAGCGCTAGAGGCTCGAGGTGCCGCCAGTTTCCAGGATTACATGATTCCAGCCGCTACCGTGCGGTTAAAGCAAGGTTTTGGTCGGCTGATTCGTTCGAAAACCGATCGAGGCTTGCTCGCATTGTTGGATGGACGCGCGATCGGCTCGAGGTACGGAAAGATTATAATAGACTCTTTGCCGCCTGCTAAGCGAATCGAACACTTATTTGAGCTGGATGGATTTTTTGCGCGACCGGCCTGAAGCCGGAACAATTGTCGGCAACGGCTAAAGCTCATCCCGGGAACTTAGCGTCCCACCCTTGATTCTCGAAACTCTTTGGAGAATGCAATTAAATGACAAAATATCGTTTAGGACTGTTGATGTGCGCTACGGCGCTGCTCTTTTGTGTCCCGGCGTTGGGCATGCCGTCAACGAGCCATCGGATGATGAACCATATGAGGATGAAATGTCCGGGCGGAGATCGTCTCGTTATGGTTAACGTTAAAACCCGCGTATACTATGCGCGCAGTGACAGAATGACGGTCACCAAAAGCACAATGCATATGTGTGAAAGAAGAGCGAAGGCCGCAGGTTATCATTTGTCGCGCTCTTCAATGACGAAGGCACACAAGCGGATGATGAAACCGAATCCCGCGCGATCAGGCTCCCACATGAAGGCACCGCTGCCGTCGTCCTCACCGACTATTCAAACCAATCCGGACAATGAGCAAAACGGCATTCAGACCACGCCCACTCCAAATCCGCAACCGACTCGACTCTAACTAAAGTGAGCCAATAGAAAGGACCGGCTATTCGCCGGTCCTTTCTTATTCTTCTGCCGCGATTTCCGTCAGTG
>JALYZK010000010.1 GCA_030945705.1 Vulcanimicrobiota bacterium
GGCCAGGCCTGCGAATATAACCAAAAGCGAGGCAACCCAATCTTGGATGCTCGCTGCATTCAGAAAAGGGTTTTTCCGGGCTAGGACTCTGTATCCGCTAAGGGCGGCATAGAAGGAAAGGATAGCAATCAAAAACAGAAACACATTGTGGAAAAGCGGCGCGAGGATGAATGCCGTCGTAGCAATGACGCACATCGCACCGAAATATATTTTGCCCGCCATGCGATGGATCAGACCGCCCTTTTTAGAGATCATGGCGACCGCGCCGCAGAACAACGCCGCGCATCCTGCGACGATATGAATGAATAGGGTAATGTGGACTATCACGCAGGGAAAGCTTAGCATAGTCTAAAATGGACTGTCAAGTGACCCTCAACGCTACCTCTGCATCTTTATTGGGCTTTTTACACCGTGAACCAATGAGTGGATACCAACTGGTTTCCGAGGTTGAGAATTCGATTGGCTATTTTTGGAACGTAACGAAAAGCCAGATCTATCGTGAAATAAAGGTCCTTGCCGAAAATCGCTTCATCATCTTGAGCAAGAGCGGCGTGCGCGACAAGCGGTTATGTACCATAACGGCCGCCGGCCGATCGGCATTCCGGCAGTGGATCGCGCACATGCCGGCTCCTGAGCTGATTCGTTTCCCTTTGCTGCTCACGTTGTTTTTCGGAGACAGGGTGCCGCCCGCTGAATTGCGTGTGATTTTAAAAAAGCATCGCGCTCAACACGCAGAGAGGTTATCGCACTATGAAGACATCCTGCCACAGGCGGAATCGTATGAGCCCTATCCCGCGCTCACTTTACGTTTTGGACTTTATTACGAAAGAGCGGTGCTCGAATGGTTTGATAGTATTACACTTCCACCAAAGCGCCATTTTTACAAACGCAAAAACCGTGAAAACAAGATCTTCCTGGGCTGAAGAAACGCTACTTATAATCGTTTTGAAGTACCGGGGAGCCTATGAGATTCCCTTAAGATAAACGTGCGGTCAAAGTGACTTGCTGCGCGCTTGCCGCGTGCACCGTCGTGATGGCGCGAGCGAGCTGGAAATAGTCTGTGCGGCAATTACCTCCGCAAGATTTCGATAGCCTGTGGATTTCGGATGCTATACACTCGTCGCATGAGCAGAACTTTATCAGCAGCCATGCAGTTTGTTCCCATCGAGAAGGAGATTGCCGAAGAGGCGCGCCGCACCCTGCGAGATCGCTTCGGTCACAACCTGTGCGTACAAAACACTGCGGCGCCCTGTATAAGTTGTCTTCGAATTTCGCCAGCCCCGGAGGCACTGATCTTGCTTTCATATCGGCCGCTAGCCGACATAAATCCTTACGCTGAAATCGGCCCGATTTTTATCCACGCGCAAGCCTGTCAGCCCTATGAACTGCTTCACGTCTTTCCGGAAGACTTCTTGCCGCGCTCACTCATTTTGCGGGCGTATGATTACGCGGGAGCCATCGTGGACGCGTGCATTTCAGAGCCAGGCAATGCTGAATTTCATGCCGGCGACTTTCTTAAGGAGCCCACGGTTTCGGAAGTACACGTGCGGGCGCTGACATACACATGCTTTGACTTCAAGATTACTCGCGCTATCTAACACGGGCGCGGGGCATAGCCCGCGTCATTGCCCATAACCGCTGGAGGCGAGGCCTCAAAAAGTAAATTTTGATGCATTGCGCGACTTTCGGGTCGCGGCTCAGCGCGATGGGCGACGATATGCCATCCCATGGGCGGAGAAATTCGTATATTAGAGCAACCATAATGCCGCGGGCTGTTATGCCACACCGCAAAGCAAATGAACTGCAGAAATCTTTACAGTCCATTCACTGCCTATGCAAGCGTGCTATTATGAAGCAATCGACCCATCTTTACGTTTAAAATTTGCTGATATCAGAACGGACTGAAGATGAAAAAAGATTTTCTATTTGCTTGCCTTCCTTGCGTTGGTTTCCCGCAAATTGGCACAAACGCCGGCACTCGGTGTTGCAGCTTACAAGCTCATTGTCGCGTCAACTAACTGGACAACATGCCCCCCGACTTCTATGCCGTCCGCGCCACTGTCTCCGTGCACCATAACACTCAGAAAGCTGGGTCGACCCATTTTTGTGCCTTGCTCGCTTACGAAGTGGGTTCCGTCGGTGCCCGCAATGAGGCCGTTGCGGATCATGTAGGCCGCTAAGGGACCCGTCGCGCTCCCCGTGGCTGGGTCTTCAGCAATGCCGTATTGCGGCGCGAACATTCTGGAATACGCCCCCTGCTCGCTCGTCGCGAATACAAAGATGCAGCTTGAATCTCCTGAATCGCCCTGTATGCTGTGAGCGCCCGCACGGTCAATCCATGCCCGATCGACCGCGCGTTTGTCGCGTAACGCGACATAAACATTGGGATTTCCGGCCGAAAGCAGTTGCGGTAAGACATCGGGTAACAAATCGGATTCCGTAAGCCCGAGCGCCTCGGCCACGAGTCCGCGATCGTACGTTCGGCCAACGCTAATTGGTGGTGTCGTAAGCCAAAAACGTTCGGGTAGTATACGTTCCACTCGTACATTTACAGGGCCAATGTTTTCTTCCAGAAAAAACGAATTCGCATCCGCCCGTACCAGCTCTTCCCGGCGCAACACAAAAGCCGTTCCGATGGTCGGGTGCCCTGCAAACGACAGCTCCGTAGCCGGCGTGAAGATCCGCACTTTTGCAGAGCAACGCGAATCCGTAGCCGGAAAAACAAACGTCGTTTCCGAGAGATTTATTTCCTTGGCGATCATCTGCATTGTTGTGTCGCTGAGGCCGGTCCCATCGGGAAATACGGCCAGCGGGTTTCCTGCCAGCGGAACTTCGGTGAATACGTCAACCACGAAATACTTCAAGGGCCTCATCCCGCACTTCTACCAAATCTTTAATAAAACTCCTGGCGTCTCGATCAGATGTGGTGCAACGTGATAAGCCTGGTGTGATGAAAGCGTTGATGGTGTTGTCCCAGAGGAAAAAGGCCGCTAACGATAAGCGGCCTTTTTTACTCGTCTCCTTCTGTGGTTAGCCCGCCTTGATTTCTATGAGTTGCAGTCGAGCTTGACGCGGAAACTGGGGTCCGGCACGGAGTACCCGAACTTCTTGCCATATTCGGTGGCTTTGATTGCAATCAACAACTTCGTCGGAGTCTTTGTTCCATGTTCGCCGTCAAGACGGTACCACATGGTCATGCGTGCGGCACCACCCGGAGGGACATCCTTATAGTAAATTGCTTTTTGGTATTGGACTTTTGCATCGGTTGTTTCCATGTCGAGAACCGTGTCGTCCGCAAAGGCCAGTTGCGGGTAATCTTGAAAACCGGTATCTCCGGGCGAAGTTTGTGCGTTCCTTCCGTTGCGAAGTTCGAGCGTGATGGCCCAGTTCTTACTATCCGCGTCATCGGGGTTTGTCTTCAGAGCGCTTTCTAGTACTTTCAGGCGCCAGATGCCATTGAAAAGTGTTTGCCCGATGCAACCTTCAAGTGAAGGACGCTGATTGGAACCACCCGCGGGCTGTGGAGTCGCTGCGTTGGCGAGTAGCGGCGCGAAAACTATGCTCGCGAGGGCGATGCCGGCGGCAAGACTTCGAATTTGCATAATCATCTCCTTATTTTAGTTCGATTGCGTTATTGAGACTCAGCTAACATTACTGGAAGACGACCAATTTTTCTTATCATCGTGTGAAGGGCAACGGTACTGACAGGTTCCGCCTTTCGTGAAGGTGAGGCTGCAGCTAGCTGTTGGAATTCGGTCCGGAATTTACCTATGCGCTACCGTCATACGTGTTCCCGCCAGAAACTGCTCGAACAGTCGGTCCACGTTAGCTTCTCCAACCAGGGCTGCTCAAATGATCAGGTCGTCGTTGAACTAGGCGGCGTGGGATGCGCCCCAGCCAATGGCGGCGAGCAGCATGCCGCTGGCTTACAATGTGAGGCAAGAACGCTTCACGCAAAAGCTAGGTAAAGCCGGCAGAGTCAGTGCTCTGCTGAATACGAATTATGAAATCGCACAAATCGCCAATATTCGCGATGTACCGGCGCTCGTGTGTGGCGACGTGATCGATACGTCCGCGCCATCCGGAAGCCAACGTTGCATTTGGCTCGAGCCACCAACGAACCACGAAGACGTGCTCGCGCCTATTATGGGATGAATCGTCATTGCAATCGTGCATTAGGCGACTCCTCAGTGCGCCATCGGGGTATGTCCCAATTGCGGACAATAGGCTATGTGCTCACTGTTCGGGACGAAACATGCGTGTATATCGTAATGCGGAATAGGGTAATGGGCATGGCCGTGCGGGATAAACACGTGATCGATCGCGTAGCCACCCGGTGGTTTCAAAACATTTTCGAAGCTTTTTCCTAACTCGAAAGCGCGTTGGTCGATCATAACTTCGGTGAAGACGAGCTTACCGTTTGCACACCGTAAACCGGTCCAGACGGAAAGTCTTTGGGTCTCGCCCAGTGTTTTCCCATACCCGGAATGCAGGGGCTAAGTTGGACGGTACCGCGTGGAAGAGCCATCCCCGTGGGGTTTACCGCGCTGGCCAGACCGTTTTGCGCCCCGAATCGCAGCGCGAGTGCTCCCATACTGGGCTTGACCTTAAGATTCATTTAACGGCCTCCTTACGGGGACGAGCGTACACCCTCAGCGTCCACGAAACGTCCACCTCTCGAATTTATCAATGCATAGTTGCAGAGTATGTTATTGTTGAGACATGGAGGCGCAGACCGCAACGCTGCAGATTCTGCTGTTTGGCAGAGCGAGGCGGGTGTTTGGGCCACACTTGCAGCAGTTTTCGGGGCCGCCAAAAATCGTGCCGCTCTTGGCGCAACTCCTACTGTGCCGCGGACCCATCGGTCGTGACGCCCTGTCGTTTTCTTTGTGGCCGGATATCTCAGAGAGCGAGGCCCGCTCGAACCTGCGGCGACATCTCCACCGTTTGCGGCGCGACCTTCCGCCCAGCGCGCTTGGAAAAGAGCCATGGTTGAAAATCGATACCACAACTGTGGCTTGGAACTTCGATTGTGGGGCTTTTATCGATGTGATCGCTTTTGAAGAAGCCACGCTCGGTGGCAAACTTGAGGAAGCTGCAACGTACTACACCGGCGACTTCCTCGAAGAGTTTTACGACGACTGGATCATCGCGGAACGTGAACGGTTGCGCGAAACACACGTGCAGAATTTGATCAAGCTGGTGCTTCAAAAGCGCAGCCAACGCGATTGTCAGACCGCCATCGGATACGCGCAGTCCATCATCGCGCTGGATCCGTGGCGCGAGGACGCTGTGCGCTCTCTGATAGCTCTTCGCAACGAGATCGGCGACCGGGCTGGCGCGCTGGTGACATACGAGCAATTCGCGCGACGATTGCGAGAGGAACTAAGTACGGATCCAATGCCGGAAACAATCGCAACCTACGAGGCTGTTTTCCGAAATTCCAGCGACGTCGAGATCGATCTGGAAAGGGTCGCTCCGCTCGCGGGAGCACCGCGGTTTAATCTTCCTTTCGTCGGCAGGCAAGAGCCGATGCGGGAGTTATTAAGCCTGTGGGACCGCGCGGCTTCCGGAAAGGGGAACGCCGTCTTCCTTTCTGGTGAAGCAGGGATCGGCAAATCCCGTTTGGTGACGGAAATTGCGCTGCAGGCCGAAGCGCAAGGTGCACGCACTTTTACCGGCTTCACGTCAACTGTTGAAACTCAACCCTATCAGCCGATCTTAGATGCCCTGCGCAACGGGATGCCAATGCTGCTATCGGCTCACATCGACCCACTTTGGTTGGGCGTCCTGGCGACGGTGATTCCCGAAATACGTGCGCGGGATCCAGCGCTGCCTGAAGCTGCTGTTATTGAAGGCGACCACGCTAAAGCTCGTTTATTCGCAGCATTCACGCAAACTCTGAAGGGCGTGTCCATCAAGCGTCCGTTGCTCTTAATCGTTGAGGACATCCATTGGGCTGGTGCTGCCACACTGGGCCTTATCGAACATATCATTCGCAATATCGCCGAACTTCCGACTTTATTGGTTGCAACCTTCCGCGAAGAGGAAGTCGATCGCGGCGGTCCATTACGCGCGTTGCGTCGACGGATCATGGCTGAGGCGGCTGCTCGCCACATCCCGCTTGCGCCGTTGGAGCAAGCCGATGTCGCGAGAGTTACAAACAGCGTTTTCGGCAAAGATGTCGCGCGGTCGATGGCGACGGATCTGTACGCATATAGCGAGGGCAATCCATTCTTTCTTGCCGAGGGCATTCTGGAGCACCAAGAGACTGGCAGATCGCTGATCGAACAAAAACCCGCGTCCACTTCGCTCATTGCGACGCGTTGGGAGCGCCTAAGCGACATAGCGCGGTCAGTCGCGGAAGCCGCCGCAGTAATCGGGCGCGGCTTCGATCTCGAGTTGCTCCGAGAGATGTTGGAATGGCGGGAAGCCGACTTACTTTGCGGACTCGACGAGTTGCTTGATCATCAACTCATTCGTGAAGCTAGCTCCCATCAGCGTTTCGATTACGCATTTTCCCACCACCTGCTTCAAACGGCGCTATACGATCGCGTGCCGGCAAACCGTCGCACGCAGCGCCATCGACGGCTTGCTCGCGCGCTTGAAGAACTTCGTGCCGATCGCGTTGATGAATTTTCGGCCGAAATTGCGCGGCACCACGATGCCGCAGGCGAAAAGGAACGCGCCGCACAGTTTTACCTGCGTGCTGCGCGCCACGCGGTCTCCGTGTATGCCAATGAGGAAGCGCTGTCCTTGGCCGAATATGGCCGGCGAGTAGTGGGCAGCGACGAATTGCGGTTTGAATTGCTCGCGTTGAGCGCGAACATTAAGGTAGCCGGCGGGATGAGCGAAAGTCATAAAGCCGATTTAGAGGAGATGCGGGCCATCGCCGAGGCGCTCGATGACGACGTAATGCGCTCGGAAACACTCCGCAATTCGTGTTGGGCATTGTACCAAAACGGCAGCGCGCGACAATTACTGGTCGATGCAGAACAGCTCTTGAGGATTGGCGTTGTAAAGAACGACAACACGTGCGTTGCCGCCGGTTATTATTGGAAAGCTCATCACGAATATTTGCGCGGGGACCACCGCGCCGCGATCGAGCTCGTAGCCCAGGCAACTGATGTGTTTGGGAAATGCGGCGACATACACTCACAAGTTCTTGCACATTGTTTTGCGGGAGAAGTTGAACTGGCAGCCGGTGAGTTTGCCCGGGCAGACGTACAGGCGGACAGGGCAGCCGAACTGTGCGAGGGTGCCCCAGGCTACGAGCGGGTACGCGTGTTACAACTCCGAGAACGATCCGCCTTCTTACGTCATAACTTTGAGCGCTCTTTGACTATCAACGTCGAGTTACTTGATTTAGCGAAGCGCATTGGCGATCGTGAGGCGGAAGGCTCAGTATACGCGAAAATCGCCGCGGCCGACGGACGGCTTTTCCGACTTCACGACGCGTACGAAAACTTTGCTTACGCACGTGAGATTTATCAATCTTTAGGCAACAAGCGCGGCCAGGCAGCAGTTCAGATGAATGTCGGAGTATTGCAACTGGCCGTTGGTGATATCTCGAACGCGATGCTGCATTATCGAAACGCGGAACATATATTTGGGAAAATAGCAGATCTTCGCGGACAGCTTATTGCAGCCAACAACATAGCTGTTGCCCATCTCTATCTAGAACAATTTCAAGAAGCACGTGCGCAGGGGCTCCGATCGCTGCACTTCGGGAACCGATTGAAGGTCCCAGCGCTCCGCGCGTACGCACTGGCGGCAATTGGCGCAGCGGAACGAGAACTGGGGCTATGCGAATCTGCAATCGGCCGCATGGAAGAATGTGTCAAGATCGGCTTAGACGCCGAACGCTCGACGGATTTTATTGCCGACCTGTCCGAACTGGCGGTCACGTACGTACGTTGCAGAGATTACGAACGCGCGAGCAAAACCATTGACGTGTTTCTTGCCCAGAAAAAGGATGACATTGAGCTTGTGATGTTTCCACAGCTTTTTATGTTACAGGCATCGTCGGTTCTGAAGGCGTTGAGCCGAGGCGAAGAGGCAAGCCACTGGCTCGCGCTCGCAAAGCAGACACTCGCAAAGCGCCTGGAGCGTCTCCCTGATACTAACGCCCGAACTTTGTACTTGCAACTGCCGTTCAATCGTGCGCTAGCTTAGCCACAAGGCATTTGAGCGCGCTCGCAAGACATATCCTTTTCCACGAGTCACGTCTGATAGCGGCTTTCATGCCCACTACGTCCTTTGAGACTCGTCGGATCGAATTCTATTGCCGAAGGGGTCGATTACTTCCACGCACTTTGAATTCCATGGTGTCTTTTCGATGCCAGGTCGGTTGTAGGGCATTTCTTTGCGAGCAGATCATGGTGGTAAACCTCAATGCCCTCCACCTGCACGAACACCGAGGAACCCGGACAAGCATCCCCGTGATGCTCGCTCAGATGTAGGACTAGACCACGGCGCGATATTTGCATGTACACCGGCAAGTCCGGTGCAAAGCGATTTCCCAATCGATTGAACAACCGAGGAAATCGACGTAGAACACTTTGGCTTTGGTGATGTCGAAAATCCGCAAGATCGGAATGACTTGAAGTGCCTGCATGTTCAAACTCCCGTCTTAAACGCATGACAAGGATCCCTTGACATAACATAAGGTGAAATCCGCTACTGGGCATCGTGGAAAATGACACCTAATGCATAGCGTTTTCCGCGGGTCACTGGCGCGACGCCATGCCGCACATTGTAGCGAACCCACTTCTGCGCTTTGTTTTTCCGTGGGCGGTAACGGTTAGGGAATATCAACGCCGCTCCGCGGTCGAGCCTGAGCACGACTGGGCGGCCCTGTAAGCGTGGTGCCTGTTCCAGAAGCACGGTCTCGCCGCCCTCATAATCCGTTCCGGGCAAGCTAAGCCCAACGGTCATCTGGAGCGGAAACGCTAATTGACCGTAAATGTCTTGATGCATGCAGTTAAAGTCGCCTTGCTCGTACCGCAGAATCAACGGAGTCGGCCGTTGTTGTTGCTTTTCATGACAGCTCGCGAGATACACATCTAAGTCGGTAGGATAGCGCTCGCTAAGGCGTGTTGCCTCGTTCCAGAGATTTGCGATGGGCGCAAGTAACCGATACCAATGGTGGCGCAATTCGTCGACTTTTCCCGGTAAGGGATACCGGTAATACCGGTATTCGCCGGATCCGTAGCTGTACCGTGACATGGTGATAGTGCTACGAAACGCTCGCTCATCGGCGTAGCCAATCGTCAAATTCTTGATCGCAGTTTCACCAAGCACATTGGGCACGATCGCGTAACCTTCGCGCCAGAGCGCCTCCACGAACGCTTGAACCGCGGGTTTCTCGTCAGCCATCCCTGCGTCTTCGTTGCCGCTTGCAATCATGACTCTTAAATTAAATGAGATTGATGGTAGAGCGCCTTTCAAAAACGTGTGCTCAGCCCGAGGCAGGTCGAGCCCCGCCAACCGACAAAGCGACCTAAACGCAACCACTTGGAACCGCCACACCTCTTCGCGCTGTATGATTAACGACTTTCTCAGAGTTCCAGTTGACAGGGGGCGGTGAGATTAGGATTATCAGTACCAGCTTTGCCGGTCCGAAGCACAGGTCGATAGCGGATGCATCTCTACGTTGGTCGACCCCGCATGACATGTCGCAAGTATCAGGCATTGCGCTGGCGAAGCCTTAAATGTCATTTGTTTGAATAGGAGATCATCATTTTGAAACGCTTGCTGATTGCAGCTCTAGCGCTGCTGGTAATATCACTTCCTATTGCATCGCGCGCCGCGGCATTAGCGCCGACCTCCTCGTTTGATGCGGGGAGCGTTCACGTCGACCAATACGGTAAGGGCGAACCCGCACTGATCCTTATCCCCGGTTTAACCGACGGTGCTGCGGTGTGGCAGAGCACGATTACAAAATTCGCGCCGACATATCGCATCTACGCCCTGACTTTACCAGGCTTCGGGGGGCGCACGCCGATCGCGGCGCCGATGCTCGACACCGTTGCTGCCGACATCGCGGCATTCTTGCCAAAAGCTGGAAAGCCCATCCTGATTGGGCACAGCATGGGCGGCTTTCTTACAATACGGTTGGCCGAAGAACATAGCAACTTGATTCGCGGCGCAGTCTCGGTCGATGGCCTGCCAGTCTTAGCCGGCATGGACAAGATGAACGCGGAACAACGCGCGTCTGCAACCAAGCCTATGGTCGAGGGGATGTCAAAAGCAACGCCGGAGCAATTCGCTCAATCCTTCAAAAACTTCATCGGCTACATGACAAAATCACAGAACGTGGATGCCGTCACTGCGCTGAGTCAAGGCGCTAACCCCGCAGCTTCCGGAAGGTACCTGCAAGAATTGGCAAGCGCAGACCTTCGCCCTCAATTGAGTAAGGTTACTGTACCGCTTCTGGAATTGGCTCCTTTTGATCCAACACTCGATCCTTATAATCCATCATCGCCGACAAAGAGCGCTGCGGAAAAACAGCAGTACTATTCGCAACTGATTGCCCCAGATCCGAGTGCCAAAGTCGTTTTAATCAATGACTCGCGCCACTTCATTATGTACGATCAGCCCGACGCGTTTTTCACGGCGATCCAGAATTTCATCAAAACACTGCCCTGAACTGCCTAACTGATGCTGAGGCACTCGAAGCGTTCGATTCGGATGCTCGGGGTGACAACGTGATAAAAAAGCGCCGCATAACCTGCGGCGCTTTTTTATAAGCTTCGGATGCGTCGTTAGAAG
>JALYZK010000032.1 GCA_030945705.1 Vulcanimicrobiota bacterium
TCATTATAGGCACGGTCCTGGCGGCGATTGGCGGGGTTTTGAGCGGTCCTGCGACGGCGCACGCCGTGCAGACGGGAATGACTGCCCAAATGGCGCACGATCCCCAGTTCGCACAGATGACGCTCGAGAAACAAAAGCAAATGCTCGGCGTAGCTTCATCGTTTGCGAAGTTCGGTTGGGTATTCGTGCCCATATTTCTGGTCATCATCGGATTGATTCAGTCTGTGGTCATGCTGATCGCCAATGCGATGAACCGCGGGGAGGGCACGTTCAAACAATTCTGGGCTGCTGCGATCAACATTGGCGTCGTCACGTTCGGCGTCTCCTATCTCTTCGTGGGGATCATTGCGATGCTGCGGGGTCCGCAGTCGTACACCAACACCGCGGCAATCGCCTCGTCGCTGCCCAGTGCCGCGTGGCTGGTACCGCATGCCGGCGTTAAAGCGATGACATTTCTATCGGGCATCAACCCATTTTCCATCTGGGGCATTTTTTTGATAGCTCTTGCGCTGATAGTCATAGCGCGAGTATCGAAAGCGATTGCCTATGGCGCTGGAATCTTTTTAATGTTATTTAGCAGCGCCTTCGGCGCCATCTTTGCCAAATAAGCGCTATGCCCAGACCAAGCTCCGTGAGTTCTTTGCTCGGCGTGCTTATTGCAGGCTCGCTCCTGGGCGCTCCCGCGTCCGCGCAAACATTGAGCCTTACGGACGCTGTTCGTTATGCGCTTTCACACAGTCCGACCTTAGCTTCACAACGTGTCACAGTCGCGAATTTCGAATCGAGCTTTGCGAAGCAGCACGCCGCGCAGTATCCGTCGCTTAGCGGCTCGCTTGTGAACCAGCTTTCGCGCTCCAGCAATGCCACAGGTCAGTTTGCACAATTCGGACTCTCCCAGCAAAACCGGTTTTCACAAAATACGGCGCAAGTGGGCTCCAACTATGCGCTCTACAACGGCTCGGCCGGTCAGATCGCCAGCCAGCAAAGTCGCCGGCAAATGGAAGCCGCGCGTGACGACTTACTGCGCGCGGAACAGCAGACCGGCGTAAATGTGGCGAGCGGATACTTCGCGATCGCCACCAAAGCCAACGCCGTCCGCCTTGCGCAAAATAACCTTAGCTACCAAAACGCTTTACTGGCCGTCGCTCGCGCGAAGGAACGTGTCGGTCAAGTAGCCGGGGTCGACGTCCTGCGTGCGCAAGTGGCAGCCACGCAAGCGCTCTCGGCGCTGGTTTCAATTAGGGCTGACGTCCTAAGCGCTCAAGAATCGCTCGCCCAACTGATCGGAGCACCGGCCGATACCGCGTTCGACCTTACGGAAGACCTGGGCGAACCGGCATTGCCTACCCAACCGGTCGAGCGACTTGTCAGCGTGGCGCAAGCGCATCGGCCCGATATCGCATCCGCACAAGCGAACCTTAGGCTTGCGCAATTAAGCCGTTCGCTTATCGATACGGATTTGCGTCCGCAAATCGCTCTAACCGGAGCTTTTGGAAACCAAACTTCACCAACCTCATATGGCAACATCCAAGCGCAGATTGACGCCCAAAATGCAGTATGTCGCCGGACACCCGGATGTGCGACGATTATTCCCAACGTCGTCCGAGGGCAACCGGGTTTCTGGCAAATCGGCGCAATCACGAGTTTCGCTTTGCCGCTTATCGATTACGGCACACGAAAGGCGGCGCACCGTGCGGCAGATACGGCAATCGAATCAGCTCGCATGGCGCTGGAAGCTGCGCAGCGTACGGTCGAAATCGACATCCGGCAGGCATTACGAGCGGCTCAAACCGGCGCGACAACTTTGCAGTATGCTAAGCAGTCGGCGAATCTAGGAGCGGAGTCGGCGCGAATCGCGCAACTTCAGTACAAGAACGGCCTGATTTCCCTCACGGACGTCGCAGCGGCACAGCAAACCTCGCTTTCCGCGCAGAGCGACCTCTTCAACGCGCGAATCACCTATCTCAACGCCGTCATTAAACTGCGCACCGCACTGGGGACGTACGAACCCATCAGCGCCGTGGCGAATTTACGGTAACGTGAAAAATCGCCGCACCGCCATTCTAGCAGTGGTCGCCGGACTGGTTGGCCTGCTGCTCATCGCGGTCGCAGCCGGGCGCAGCCGCCACACCGAGACGACTGCGGTTCGAGAAATCACGATACGATACGCAACGTTTTCCACGAAGCTGCCGGAAAGCGGTGTGGTCCAGCGTCCGCGCCTACAGACCATCGCCGCGCTAGTGGGCGGAAATATCGCCAACGTGTTCGCCAAACCGGGCGATCGCGTAGCGGCCGGGCAACTTTTAGCAACTATAGATAATCCGCAGTTACTTTCAGCGGCGCAAAGCAGTTCGCAAGCCTACAATTCAGCCGTTGCACATGCAAAAAGTGCGCAGGAAAGCAATATCGCCCTTCCCGCTCAGAACCGGTCTTCGGAGGTTCAAGCTCAGGCCGCCGTCGAACAGGCGCGAGCCCGCTTGACGCAGGCCCGGCAAGACGCAGCCACCGGTGCTCAATCGGGCCTCGGTTACGGCGGATCGAGCGCGGCAGAACAACGGCTGCAAGCACAGACAAGCGCTTTACGCGCCGATACGGATTTGCGTGAAGCACAGCGCGTGTATGCCGCAAACATAAACTTGTTTGCAAACAAAGCAATCTCGCGCGACACCCTGGATCAATCCAAAGCACGGTACGATCAAGCGGTATTGGCCGCAAATCTAGCCCACCAGCAACGAAATATTTTAGGCGGCCAGCTTTCCCGCACCAGGACCGTCCTCTCTGATAATGTGCGGGCCGCTGAAGACGCGTTGATGCAAGCTCAAGCGCAGCTTAGTGCTGCACGGGCAAGTTCGGGAGTTTCGAAATCAGGAGACGTGGAGGCAGCGAACGCTGATGCCCGGCGAGCTGCAAGCGAGGCGTCATTTGCGCAAGAACAAGCGGCGCGAACGCAAATCCGGGCGCCGTTTAGCGGCATCATCCAGAGTGCCACCGCTCAAACCAACGATGCGCTGCGCTCACTGGGGCCAGGCGACTTAGTGCAGCCGGGGCAGGCGCTGTTTGTTCTGGCAGCAAGCGATGCATTCGTGGTTCGTGCGAAAGTTGACGAGCAAGACATCGCAAACGTGCGCATTGGTCAACGTGCCGTTATAACAGGCGAAGACTTTCCAGGAAAAAACTTGAGTGGGCACGTTGTGTCGATCTCTCCCGTGGCCCAGCGTTCCGACGATCCCTCGAGCACCGCTCGCCAGATCATCACCACCATCAGGCTGGATGGCACAGTACCATATCTGCGCGATGGAATGAGCGTTGACGTTGATATCATTACGACCGATCTGCACAATGTCATCGTCGTACCAACCGATTCGATCTTCAATGCTAGCGGTAAAAAATATGTGTACGTGGTACGCGACGGCGTCGCCAAGAGGACGGCGGTCAAAACCGGGCTCTCGAACGACACGCAGACAATCATCAAGCGCGGTATATCCAACCATGATACGATCATAGCGCAAAAAGATATCACGCTGGTGGATGGAGCTCCCGTAACACCTGCTCCAAGCTCCTCTCCGAAAACGCTTTGATACGAATCCTCGCCTACATGGCTGAGGCACTCGCCTCAATTTGGCGAAATCGCACGCGCTCGCTTTTGACCATGCTCGGTATGGTCATCGGAACGGCCTCAGTCATCGCCGTCCTCGGTATAAGTAAGGCAGCGCAAAATGGAATCGGCGGAACGCTCAGTTCTTTCGGCGATCCAGGTTACAACATAGCTGTCGATCAGCAGCAAGACGATCCTGCCTCGGCGCAGATTCAGTACCGGGACGCGCAAGTTGTCGCCGAGGCCACCACGGGCCTGACGAACGGGGTATATCCCGAGTACCAACGGACGCTGAAGTTGCGTGCCAATGGCGTTTCATACGACGGCTTTGTAAACGCCCAAAACGATAAGGGCATTTCCTCGCGCACCGTAAGCACGGGCCGCTTGTTAAAGGCAGACGACATAGCTTCGGCCGCGCATGTGGTAATCGTCTCCCAACCACTGGCAGAAAAGTTTTTCGGCAAGCATGCGCCGGTTGGCGAAGAACTGCGTGTCGGCGGATCGCGATTCCGAATTATCGGCGTGTACGACCCGTTGAAATCCGCCCTGCTCTCAAACGCAGGTGGCGATGATTACATTGACATCCCCTACACCACCTACCGCGAGCTGATCCCCGGTCCGGTGGACGATTTAAATTTTTACGCCGTACAAGGTAAGGGTGCCGAGGCGTCAGTGGCGGTTGAAGCCGCACTCCGTCATCTGCATGGGCAACGCACAAAATACGTCACGCAGGATGCTGCGGCCCAAATCACCGGCTTTAACACGGTGTTGGGACTTATCGGAAATGGCCTTAGTGCCATCGGCGCTGTCGCGCTGGTGGTCGCCGGCATCGGCATCATGAACATCATGCTGGTTTCAGTTACGGAACGCACGCGCGAAATTGGAATCCGCAAAGCGATCGGCGCGAGTTTTAAAGATGTAATGTACCAATTTCTGCTCGAAGCCATATTGCTTTCGCTTCTTGGCGGCGGCATCGGAATGATTTTAGGGATTCTGAGCGTCATCCTCGCGTATCGTCCGGTGGAACAATTCGTCGGACCCGCGCCGATTCCGTATCTGCTGATTGTTTCCGTAGCCATGGGGTTCTCTCTGCTAGTTGGGACGGTTTTTGGAACCTATCCGGCGCTTCGCGCCGCTAAACTTGACCCCATTGAGGCGCTGCGCGCTTGATCGTTGCGTTCTTCGGCGAAGCATTGCGTGTTTTGAGCGAAAACAAAGTCCGCTCCATATTGACCTTGCTCGGCCTGATTATCGGCGTCATGGCCGTCATTGCTATTCAGGTTCTCGGCAAAGGGATGTCGGGTTCGGTTGCCGGCGTACTCGGTAACTTTAACGAGCATTCATTTACCATCTTTCCGAATTTTCGGCAGCCGGACTTTGCCCGCGCCGCTCTTAAGCTATCGGATATCCAAAAGCTAAAAAGCGCGGATGCGAATATCGAGCAGGTCCTCCCCGCAGGGGGTGCGACGCGGCAGGCGCGTTTCGGCTCAAAAAAAGCGCGGTTAGTGGTTTACGGTGAATCGGAAAACCGCTTCATCACGACGCCGATCCAGTCCGGACGATCATTCGATGCACAGGACATCGCGCTTGGCGCGAATGTCTGCCTGCTTTCGGCAGACGGATTTAAAAAAATTATTCCGCAGGAGACGGATCCCGTAGGCCAGAGCTTGCGTGTCGGGGAGCGGCGCTTTGTCATTATCGGCGTGCTGGCGCCGGCAACGAAGGGCATACTCTCGCAGGCGCTGCGCACCGGTGACGTAGCGATTCCGTTTACCACCTATGAACGCGAATATTTGCGCGGCAAGCCGGTGTTTGCCTTACGTTTCTTTATTAAGGACGATACGCAAATGGGCGCCACGGAAGTTGCGGTCATCAAAGCGCTGCAAGCCGTTCATCATGGAAAGTTTCAGTATCAAACGTTCGACCGCAAGACGATATCAGCGGGCATCGATGGGATTTTCGGTGCGGTAACGTTTATCGTTGCGCTCATTGGAGCCGTGTCATTGTTGGTTGCAGGAATAGGCATCTTGAACATCATGTTGGTTTCGGTAGCCGAGCGCACCCGTGAAATCGGACTTCGCAAGGCTATCGGCGCGACGCGCTTTCAAATCTCACTACAATTTTTCATCGAGGCCCTTCTGCTGTCGTCTTTCGGGTGCGCGATTGGACTGGTTCTCGGGTTATTGATTGGCGGTCTCGTCAACCGTTTTGCCCTCGTCAGCCTTTCCGGCGTTGTTGCACCGATACCGTGGGTTCAGTCAGTCGTCATCGCCGTCACCTTCGCAACGCTGGTAACGGTGGCGTTCGGGACCTACCCCGCATATCGCGCTTCGCGACTCGATCCCATCGAAGCGCTGCGATATGAGTGAAGTTGCTATCGATGTACGCAACGTAACGAAAACCTACGCTAGCGGCGCGCTTGAAGTGCAAGCACTGCGCGACGTTACGTTTTTCATCGAACACGGCGAATTCGTTGCGATCATGGGTCCCTCAGGTTCCGGCAAATCGACGCTGATGAATGTGCTGGGCTGTCTGGATCGCATTACCAGTGGAGTTTACCGGCTAGACGGTGTCGACGTAGCAAGTTTGGCGGACAACGAACTGGCGGCCATTCGTTTGAAAAAGCTCGGCTTCGTGTTTCAAGGATTCAATCTGCTGGCGCGCACCGATGCCGTAAAGAATGTTGCGTTGCCGCTTTTTTACGCCGGCATCCCGACGCGCAAGCGCAACGCCGCCGCCGCAATCCGGCTCGCCGAAGTTGGACTTGCGGACCGCGGGCACCATAAGCCAAGTGAACTCTCCGGCGGCCAGCAGCAGCGAGTGGCCATCGCGCGGGCACTAGTAAACGATCCGGCGGTTTTGCTCGCCGACGAGCCGACGGGCAACCTTGACTCGACGACTAGTGAGGAGATTATGGCGCTCTTCGCCGATCTAAACGAGCACGGCCGTACGATCATCATGGTCACGCACGATGAAGAAGTCGCCCGGCATGCCAAGCGCACGATTCGCTTACGCGACGGTTTCATCGTTTCGGACGGCCGCACCGCAGTCACACGCTGATCCGCAGCCGCATTGGTATCTTAAGGAGGAACAGCGCATGTGGCCTTTTCGAATTCATGCCCTATCCGGAGTGCTTGGCTGTGCGGCAATATTGGTTGGAGCGGTAACGGCCGGTCAAGCGGCGCGGCACGACACCCCTTTGCGCCTAAGGCCACCCGTCGTCTGCTTCGCTTCGAATGCGTGCCCGCGGCGACAACCCGGCATGTGTTTCGTTTCAGCATCGGACTTTGGGCACGAGCGCCGCTGTTTCGAACCGCGCAAAATCGTATTTGCCCGCCGGCCTTAGCAACCGAGCCCGGGAAGGGAATCGGGGAAGAATGTAAGCCAGCGGTGTGACATTTCGACCCACCGCCGATATATATGAAAAATGCAAACTCACGACAAGCAGGTATTTCGCATGTTCAAGAATCGTTTGTTACCAACCGCAATTATTGCCTTAGCCGGTGCGGTGCTTGGCAGCTTCGCCATGATGCTCTACGCGAGCACGCATTTCGCTAACGTTGCGGGGCCAAATAACACTCCCCCCGCCTTGTTTGCGGCCCCCTATACCGGTACCAGCGATCAGGACCGCATCGTCAACGCGGTCAAGCGAGTCAAACCGTCCGTCGTTGCCATCAATTTGGTGGTCAATGGTCAGCAGCGAATGCCCTTTGACCCGTTCTCTCAGTTTTTTGGCGGCCAGGGCAGCGCTCCCGTGCAGCCCTATCATGCCCGCGCTTCGGGATCGGGCTTTGTGTACGCCAATTCGGGTCTCATCGTGACCAACGCTCACGTCGTTTCACCACCGGGAAACGCAACAATTTCAAAACTGGAAGTCGTTTTCCAAAACAACGACCGGATTCCGGCGCACGTTGTGTCCACCAACATCGGCGCGGACTTGGCTTTAATAAAAGTGGACGGGTATCCCAAGCTCCCTCCGCCGCTGGTTTTGGCGGATTCCGATAAGTTGGAGCAAGGGCAATGGGCGATTGCGATTGGCGAACCGCTCCAACTTCAGCAAACGGTTACCGTGGGAGTGGTGTCGGGCTTCAATAGAACCGAACCGATCCCCGATGAAAACGGCGGCGTGATCACCTTCAAGGGCCTCATGCAGACCTCGGCACCCATTAATCCTGGCAACTCCGGCGGACCCTTAGTAGACGTCACGGGTCGCGTCATTGGCGTTAATCAGTCCACCGCAAGCCCGCAGTCCGCGCAGGGGATTGGTTTCGCGATTCCCTCCAATATCGTTCGCACCACCCTTGCTTCGCTCGAACGGAACCCGGGCGTGCACCAGGGTACCAATGCCGGTTTTATTGGAACGGTACTTCAAGATCTCACCCCGGGCATCAGAAATCAACTGAACTATTCCGGGCAAGGTGTCGCTATCGCGCGGGTTTCTCAAGGTTCCCCCGCTGACAACGCGGGATTGCAGCCAGGTGACGTGATTCTCAAGGTAAACGGAAAGAACGTCACCACATCAAAGGATCTGATCTCTACGATTCGCGCGACGAAACCGGGGCATACCGTGGGCTTGCAAGTGTGGAGCCAGGGCGTTAAGCGCCTGGCGACAGTTCGCGTGACCGAACGTCCGGCCGACGCGGAGCCTGTCCCGCAGCAACAAGAGAACCCCTAAGCGCCAGCTACCGCGGCCACGTCAGGAACATCGCCATGATGGCCGCGGCAGCAACGCCCGCAGTACCCAATTCGGAGCGAAGGCCATCCCGAAGCTCGCCTCGCTGCCCGCGGGCAGGCGCAATCTTCCAGGGCAAAGGCATCAAGCGCGCCACTGCGGCGCAGTATTGCTCGTAAGCAGAGCCGCCTTGCCACGATAGAAAAGATTCTTCCGCCCGGATCAGGGCGTAGGTAAATATCAGCATGCTCGTAAGCAGTAATGCCAGTACAGCCCAGGTCCCAAAGAGCCCCATGCCGAGCGCTTGAAGAAGGTTACCCAGGTAGAGGGGGTTGCGGGTGAACCGGTAGGGGCCCGAACTTCGAAGCGTACTCAACTGCACGTCTTGCTGCCACACGATGGAGGCCGCCAGATAGCTGGACGCCCACACGCGTACGGCGTATCCGCCCACGGCCGCGCTCAAAGCAATAGCGCCGAAAATCAGCGGATGCCCGGTTGATGCGTATGCTGACATGGGAGGCATCCCCGTCACGCCGGAAATTAAAAATCCCAACGGGAACGACAGCCCGTACATAAGACCAAAAACAGTAAATCGTTTGCGAAAATACCACGGTGCACGGAGCTGCGGACTCTCGGAAGGACTACTCGTCATCGACTAGGTCTTCTGCAACCACGCTGCCTCGTGCTCTGTTCTATGTAGTGGAACAACCGGACACCGATATTGTACTATAGTCGGAGCACACCAAATCCTTGAGTTCGGGTAAGTGGCAAGGCCAAAGCCGGCGTACACTTCGTGCGCAGTGAGGCTGGTCCACCGGATTCGGAAAGAGAGAGAAATCTAATCATGGCTAAAGTGGTCGGAATCGACCTTGGCACGACCAACTCCGTCGTTGCCGTTATGGAAGGCTCACAACCAACGGTAATTGCGAACGCTGAAGGCAGTCGCACGACTCCCTCAGTTGTCGCATTCACCAAAACCGGCGAGAGGCTCGTCGGGCAACTGGCAAAGCGCCAGGCAATCACCAATCCAGACCGCACGATCTCCTCGATCAAGCGGCACATGGGAACCGATTTCAAAGTAAAGGTCGACGGCAAAGACTATACGCCCCAAGAGATCTCGGCGATGATTCTGCAAAAGCTCACAAATGACGCATCGAACTACTTGGGAGAACGCGTCACCAAGGCCGTTATTACGGTTCCGGCTTATTTTAACGACGCCCAGCGTCAAGCGACTAAAGATGCAGGGCGGATCGCCGGCTTAGAGGTGCTGCGCATCATCAACGAGCCCACGGCGGCGGCCCTCGCCTACGGACTAGATAAGAAAACTAGTGAGACGATTCTCGTTTGGGACCTCGGTGGAGGAACGTACGACGTATCGATCTTGGAAGTCGGCGACGGAGTCTTCGAAGTGAAAGCCACTAACGGCGATACGCGGTTGGGTGGGGATGATTACGACAAACGTCTAGTCGATTATTTGGTCGCCGAATTTCGTAAAGACCAAGGCATCGATCTTTCGAGCGACAGGCAGGCGATGCAACGCCTGACCGAAGCCGCCGAAAAAGCAAAGATCGAACTTTCAAGCGTGGTCCAAACCAACATCAACCTTCCGTTCATCACGGCCGATCAAAACGGCCCTAAGCATCTCGACGTAACCATGACCCGCGCAAAATTCGAAGAGCTTACGTCGGATCTGACCGACCGCTGCGTGCAACCATTCAAAAACGCGATTGCCGACGCAAAAATTGATATCTCCAAAATCGATGAGGTCGTGCTCGTCGGCGGTTCAACGCGCATGCCGGTAATTGCCGAACTGGTCAAAAAACTTACCGGAAAAGACCCTAACCAGAGCGTGAATCCTGACGAAGTCGTTGCCATCGGCGCCGCAATTCAAGCCGGTGTTTTAGCAGGAGAAGTGCGCGACGTCGTTCTGCTCGATGTGACCCCGCTGTCGCTGGGACTCGAAACACTCGGCGGCGTCATGACCAAATTGATCGAACGCAACACCACGATTCCCACTCGTAAAACGCAGGTGTTCACTACCGCGGAAGACGGTCAAACCTCCGTAGACATTCACGTGTTGCAAGGCGAGCGGGAAATGGCGCAAAACAACAAGACCCTCGCGAGATTCCGTTTAGAAGGGATCCCGGCGGCGCCTCGTGGCGTTCCCCAAATCGAAGTCACCTTCAACATTGACGCGAACGGCATCGTCAACGTTGGGGCAAAAGACCTTGGCACCGGAAAAGAGCAGCAAATTCAGATCACTGCAACAACCAATCTTTCCAAAGAGGAAGTTGAGCGCATGGTTCGAGATGCGGAAACTTCTGCCGCTGAGGATAAGCGCAAACGCGAAGAAGCCGAAACACGTAACCTTGCCAGCAGCTTGATCTATTCCACTGAAAAATCGCTCAAGGAGGTCGGCGACAAGCTGGATGCGGGAGCGCGCGGTGAAGTCGAGACGGCGCTGACGGAGCTAAAACGCGTCTCAGAAAATGGAACGGCCGAGGAAATAAAGTCCGCTTCTGAAAAGCTGCAGCAAGCCTCCTACAAGATGGCGGAATTGCTTTATCAGAAGACGGGAACATCCGGCGATGGCGCAACTGCACAAAACGGCGCCGCCGAAGGTTCAGCGGCGCAAGATACCGGGGCGACTGCGGGCCCGAGCGAAGATGTAATCGACGCCGAATTCAAAGAAGCAAAATAACTCGCTGACGCCGGTGAGACAATAACCGCGCGTCCGTACTTGGAGCTGTAATGGAAGAACAATCCACCGCACAGGCACAAGGCGAGGAAATTGCTAGCAACGGATCTTCGGAGGAGCAACAGCTCTCCGAAGATCTGGGCGCGCAACTCGCCTCTGCAAACGCTAAGGCTGAAGATAACTACAATAG
>JALYZK010000178.1 GCA_030945705.1 Vulcanimicrobiota bacterium
CCCACGCTGAAAGCACTTATTGTAGAGACCTGTCGCGATCAACGTCAGCGATGAGTGCTTGTTGATGTCATAGCTTAGCTGCAGGTTCGCGGTAAGCTGCGAGGGCTGGCGCAGGCCACCAATGGCATCGAAACGCCCTCCCGTGTATGGATCTGGTAGAAATAAGACGCCACCCAGGCCCATGCCGCTGCAGCTAATGCCAGGAGTTTGCGGTGTGGCGCTAGGCTGAGCGGTGCACGATTGTGGAATGTAACCCGGCCACACGAGCGGCGAACCATAAAAAGATCCGCCGGTATAGGTGAAGCTGGGCGTAACCGAAACACCCCTATGCCGGTAATTCAAAATTAGCGAAGCAACATGTGGAACCGCGTAGCTGTTGGCTCCCGAAAATGCACCCGGAAGAGTGTCGTATGGGGTATATTGCGCGCCCGCATCCAGCAGCGGTTGTGCGCGCTGATGAAAATATGGATTGGCGACAATGATGGGATTGCCGTTTGCATCGGTCGATGCAACGTTCTCCTGGGAATTTCCGGCGTTGGTCGTTCCGCAAAGTAACGAACCCGATGCACTTGCCCCGGCGCAGTCCTGCGTGTACGAGTTGTAACGTTGGATTTGCCGGTTGAGAATATCGATGATGTTAAGGCCGTTGGCAAGAGGCAGATACCGGATCTTGCTATTGGTATAGGTGTAGGCCAATTGGTAAGACAGACCGTCTTTGGCGAAATCTCCGCCTTGCATTGACAATTCTAAGCCGAACGATCGCAAGCGGCCAGCGTTTACTCCTGCGAGGATGCCGCCAAGCGCGTCGATGTTGAGGTATTGCAGTTGATTTTTCGTGCTTCGATAAAACGGGGAGAGTTTGAATGAAAGATTCGTCCCGCGGACGTGGCGCTCGAGCGAGAAATCAAAATTATCCGATGTGTCGGGGCGGACGTCGTGGTTGGGGGTCGTGAACCCGAGTGGGTAGAACTGCGCTATGAACGACGGCAGATTCTGCTGAACCGTATTGAACTGCTGGTACGAGGTGGCCGCCGGGCGGGCATAGTGGCCATACGATCCACGCAAAACGGTATCCGGGCTTATGGCGTAGGTAAAAGCTAGGCGAGGCTGCAACACAGCCGCGCTCGTCCTACTCGCGGTTGCGTTGCGAAGGGCACTCGGCGTATAGCCCGAGTTGCAGGCCGAAAGGTTACCAGCGGCATCAAACGTGCGTTGCTGTAGCGGCAATCCCGGGGCGCCGCAAAACTCACTGTTGTAGGCGTTAAACCAAAACTGTCGAGCGGGATACGCACTGGCTAGGTCGTCTAAGCGATAGGCAAAGCGGTCCAAACGCAGCCCTGCGTTGATCGTCAATTTATCACTGGGTCGGTAAATGTCAGTCAGCGCAACGGATGAAAAATACGGTGTGACATTGTCGACCTGGGCATTGCGCCCATTTTCGGTGACGATCCAACGTGCATTGTTGGAGAAAACGGGGGTACCGGCGGGGGCGGTAATCGGCGGGCTTAAATTCGTGGGGTTGCCCTGTATGGTCGAATCGAAACAGCTCCCGCGAAACCCAGTGACGGGGTTATAGCAATTGCCAATTGCATCGGTCAAATTGGTCGTAACATCACCCAAACCCGCATTTCCGAACCCTGCATTATACGTTTGGAGCTTCTGCGTCTGGTAGGACGCGGACGCGGTGATCAAATGCTTATTGGAAAGGCTGTTGGAGAAAATGAGGCTAGCGCCGTAGATGTGTCCGAGCACTTCATAGTCGGGCAAAGCGGCGCCAAACGTAAGCTGTGCACTGGTCGGACCCGTGATGAACCAATTGGTGTATTCGCCGTAGCCGATAGCGCGCAGGTACGAGTGGCTATTGATGTTGCGTTGGAATTGTAGCTTGGTAATCGAAAACCCGTTTAATGACCCGTCGCGCTCCTTCGGGTTTACGAAGTCACCGCTGGCACGATTCTGAGGACTGCTTGGAAAGAGACCAACAGTAAGCTTTGTGGGGTCGGGTGGCGCCAAGAGTGCTCCGGTGTATGGCGTAGAGTCGACGTAGGTTACCGGCGGAATTCCGACTTCATTCGCCGAGCTATAAAATTTTGTCGCAATGTTTCCCGTGACATACAACAACTGAATGTCATCGCGTCCTTGATTGTGTTTGTGCGGGATGCCGAAGTGAAAGTTCGCAACGGTTTCGCGGTCGGCGTTTGTGGCTTGCGCATTGGTGTTGCCAGCAGAAAAAACCGCACCATAATTGGGAGCCGGTCCTCCGCTTCCATCAAGCACCTGAAACACGTTCCCTGATGGTATCGTAAGCGGATAAAAATACAGGGGATCGCCGGTACCATTGAACTGGCTCCCGTAGCGATTGTCCTGATTCACCGCCGCCGTGCCGACGTAATATGAGAACAGCCGGTTGCTGCTGGCGCCACTGAATTCAGCCGAGAGTTTGTGGTAAAAGGCCGGCGCCCCCACGCTTGCATTGAAATCCATAAAGCCCGGTTGGGACCCGGTTTTAATAACTTGGTTGATGTAGCCGGCCAGACCGGGAGAATCGGACGTGGCGGGCGTTCCCCCGGTATAGACTTGAACTTCCTGTTGCCCAAGAGCCGAAAGGGTAACGATCGGAGCCCCGTCTGACTCGCGTATCACCGGAACACCGTCGAATTCGTAAGCCACCTGATCATAGTCGCCGCCGCGGATGTAGACGCTTTGGTACCAGCCTTGCTGTCCCGACGGAAGGCTGACGCCGGGAACGCTGGCAATGGCGCTGTATGCCTGATTGACGCCACCGGGACCAGCCAGCGCAGCGGCCGCTTTTTGCCCGGCCGGATTCACCGAGTAGACATCGCTCGTCGTTCCCTGGCGCACGAGGTTTGTCGAGGACCGCGATGTCACCGAGCCGATAACTTTGAGCGTTGGCGTAAGTTCCAGCGCTAGGTTCGTGGCTTGATCCGCGAAAATGCTCACGGCCGGTTGAGATTGGGAATCGTAGCCGCCCTTTCGAGCTGTGACGGTGTACGAATCGGGCGGGAGGGAAACAAATGCGAAGTACCCCGATGCGTCAGTTACCGTACTCGCACTTTGGGAACCCGAAGCTACGTCGACCTTGGCATCGGCGAGTGGAGTCTTCGCCAGGGCATCGAGCACGCGGCCACGCAGGCTTCCCGTGGTGCCGGCGCTCGCCGTAAGCGTCAAAGCACACACCAACCCAACGATAAGCGCGGCAAAAAGGCATCTGCGCATTCGAACTACCCTCTTCCAGGAGCGTTAGGAGCCTATTTACAGTTTTCCGCCGCATTTGTGGAGAAGCCTACAACGCAGCGGACGCGGTTTCGTTTGCGGCAAGCGATTTCATTAAGAAGGGGTTCTTAGCGTGCAGCTAGCTACTTTGGCAACCGAGCTGCTTCGTGAACGTCGGGCGGCCCACGTCCCGCGCGGCGTGGCGAATTCCCACCCTATTTTTATACAGCGCGCGCATGGGGCGACGGTGTGGGACGTAGAGGGCGCTGAGTATCTCGATTTCACCAGCGGAATCGGGGTTTTAAACCTCGGCCATACTCATGCGAAAGTCCTCGCCGCGGTTGCGCAACAAGCGGAGCTTTGCACGCACGCGTGTTTTCAAGTCGCGATGTATGAGTCGTACGTGGCGCTGGCAGAAGCCCTGAACCACCTTGCCCCCGGTCCTTCTGCGAAGAAGACGCTGCTCTTGACGACGGGCGCTGAAGCAACGGAAAACGCCGTCAAAATCGCGCGCGAATTCACGCGACGTGCTGCCGTAATCGCCTTTACGCACGGCTTCCACGGACGAACGCTACTAGCGCTATCGATGACGGGCAAAGACGCGCCGTACAAGCAGCATTTCGGTCCGTTTTGCGACGGAATCTACCATTCACCGTTTCCGCACGCGTATCACGGCTGGGACTCGGACCGCGCACTTGCCGCCTTGCACGACCTTTTCGCAACCCAAGTTCGCCCCGATCGGGTGGCCGCAATCATCATCGAGCCTATCCTGGGAGAGGGAGGTTTCGTGCCGGCTCCCTCCGACTTTTTGCGCGAACTTCGAGCGGTGGCGGACCGATACGGCATCGTCCTCATTTGCGATGAAGTGCAATCTGGTTTCGGCCGAACCGGTCGCTATTTCGCGACCGAACATGCCGGTATCGAGCCGGATCTCATTACCTGTGCGAAATCGATCGCATCGGGTCTACCACTATCGGCCGTTATCGGGAAGGCCGAAATAATGGATGCCGCCGAACCCGGCGGCCTCGGCGGAACGTATGCTGGGAATCCTTTGGCCTGCGCGGCCGCGCTGGCGACTTTGGAAGTAATCGAAGATGAAGGCCTACTGGAACGCGCCGTTTTCGTTGGTGGCCGACTCTTTGGAGCCGCCGCGGAACTTAAGCAACAATTTCGGCAGATCGGCGATGTCCGCGGCCTTGGCTCCATGATCGGAATCGAATTTGCCCCGGGTTTGCAGTCGGCAATGTTGTGCAAGAATATCGTCATCGAGGCACGCGAACGCGGATTACTCTTGATTCTTGCCGGTGAAGGCGACGTCATCCGCCTGCTTCCCCCGCTCACTATTTCTAATGACGAGCTGGCGCTAGCGCTGAAACGCTTAGCCGAAAGTTTCCGAGCCGTACTTGCCGATCAGGTGCAAAAAAATTAGTGATCGACCGCAGGCCGATGCTTATGCCTATACCAATACCGTCCTCGCACTGATCGCAAAACCGGAAATTTCGCGCGAAGATGCGGCCTGGATCACCGCAGAAACGGTCACGTCCTTTCGCGACCACATCAATCCGGGTTTCCTGCAGTATCGCAAAGCAACGTCTGCCGAGCAAGCATCCGCTGTGGTGGAGTGGTCCGACGCCGGTCCCAATAGCTACCGCGACGTTAACGGGCGCGAGTATATTGATTGCCTTGGCGGCTTCGGCATTTTTAATGTGGGACACCGTCATCCCAAAGTGATCAAGGCCGTAACCGACCAGCTGCGTCGCCAACCACTGCATAGTCAAGACCTGCTCGACCCATTGCGCGCGATGCTTGCGAAAACATTGGCGATGCTCACGCCGCAAGGGCTCGACTACGCATTTTTTTGCAACAGCGGAACGGAAACTGTTGAAGCAGCACTGAAACTCGCTCGGGCTTTTGATCCCGCGAAACAAACCATTGTATGTGCGACCAAAGGCTTTCATGGTAAGAGCTACGGTGCGCTCTCAGCAAGCGCTAAAGCGGAATTTCGGCGGCCGTTTGGTGCAATGCTTCCAAATATCGAACACGTGCCGTTCAACGACTTGCGAGCGCTGCAACGCATGCTGCACACCTGTAAGATGGTTGGCGAAGACGTGGGCGCTGTGTTGCTGGAGCCCATACAAGGTGAAGGCGGGGTTAACATCCCATCCGACGACTATCTGCCGGGCGTGCGCAGGCTGTGCGATGAGTACGGCGCGCTACTACTTCTGGACGAAGTGCAAACCGGCATGGGGCGAACTGGAAAAATGTTCTGTTGCGAACATTACGGCGTAGTGCCGGACATTTTGTGCTTGGCAAAAGCATTCGGCGGGGGCGTTGTTCCCGCCGGCGCCTGCATCGGAACGAAAGCAGTTTTCTCGCGGCTTTTCAAAAACCCGTTTCTTCACACGACGACCTTCGGGGGAAACCCGGTCGCTTGCGCCGCGGCAATGGCCACCATCAACGTGCTGATTGAGGAACGCTTACCCGAGCGCGCGACGTGGATGGGGGAGCGGATGTTGAGCCGAATTCGAGCGGCAGTGAACGATTATCCAGATCTTGTTGTAGAAGCACGTGGCAAGGGCTTACTCATGGCGATAGAATTTAAGGATAACCAAACAGGTTTTGAACTCGGGAAGCATATGCTCGAGCGTGGCGTGTTAGTATCGGGTACCTTAGTCAATGCTCGAGTCATCCGATTCGAGCCGCCACTAACCATCACCGAGCAGCAGGCCGATTACGTGTGCGACGCCTTAGGATCATCTCTTCAAGCAATGTCAACACTGGCAAGAACAGGGTAGGGAAAATGGAAACGCTGATTCGTAAAAACCCCATCGGGCACGAGTGGCTCAAACGTCTGCCAAGTGAAAACGGCGTGCGTACGATGTTCATCAACGGGAAATGGAGCGGCGCGTCTGACGGCGGCAGAAGAGAGCTTCGCAATCCCGCCAGTGGAGAAGTTGTCGCAACGGTCGCAGAGGGAACCAGCAGCGATGCGCAGCGCGCGATCGTGAGCGCAAACCAAGCCTTTCATCATGGTTCGTGGGGCGAGACGAGCGCGGCCGATCGATCCCGCCTCTTGCTAAGGCTTGCTGACAAAATCGAAGAATGCGCCGCAGAGCTTGCTCACACCGAGACGCTCAACGCAGGTAAGCCGTTGCGCGAAGCCCACTTTGACGTCGCCGATGCTGCTAATTGTTTCCGATACTACGCCGGTTTGGCAAACAAGCCGCAGGGTCAAACTTTCGACGTTTCGGCACCCTCGCAAACGATGGTCGTACGTGAACCCATCGGCGTCTGCGCCCAGATCATTCCCTGGAATTACCCGCTTCTCATGGCCGCATGGAAGCTCGCTCCCGGACTAGCTGCAGGAAACGCCTGCATCCTTAAACCTGCAGAACTGACTCCATTGACGGCCTTACGATTAGCAACGTTGTTTGAAGAGTTAGAATTTCCAGCAGGGGCCGTACAAATCGTGTTAGGCGCTGGGCCGGTGGTCGGTGCAACACTGGCCGAGAGCCATCTCGTTGACAAGATCGCCTTCACCGGTGGAACTGTAACGGGCCGTTCGATCATGCACGCAGCTACCGGGAATTTAAAAAAAATTTCCTTGGAACTCGGAGGCAAATCCCCGAACGTCGTTTTTGCGGACGCTGACTTTGACACGGCGATTGATTATGCGCTTTTTGGCATCTATGCTAATGCTGGACAGGTTTGCTCGGCGGGCTCCCGCTTGCTAATCGAAAATTCATTGCACGACGCCTTTGTTTCGCGTCTGGTCGAACGGGCAGAAAAAATTCGCGTCGGCGACGGCTTCGATTCGCAGACTGAGATGGGACCGCTCGTTTCGCGCGCGCATCTCGAGAAAGTGGAAGGCTATATTCAAGCAGGAATCGACGAGGGTGCAACCTTGGCGTGCGGCGGCAAACGGTTAGGGGGGCTCCTGGGAGAGCGTGGAAATTTCATCGTTCCGACAATCTTTACCGACACTTCCTCAGAAATGCGCATCGTGCGCGAAGAAATTTTTGGGCCCGTGCTCGTCGTTCAAAAATTCAAGGATGAAGCCGAAGCTGTAACTATGGCCAACGACACGGTCTATGGGCTTGCCGGCGCAGTATTCACAAATGACATCGCTAAGGCGCATCGAGTCATTAGAAAAATTCGGGCTGGAATCACTTGGATCAACACCTACCATCCTACCTACAATGAGGCACCCTGGGGCGGTTACAAACAATCGGGCATCGGTCGCGAGTTAGGAACGTACGGTTATGAGGCGTACACCGAAGTAAAACAGATAAATATCAATCTCGACGTGACACCCAGCGGATGGTTCGGTCCCTAGGCTTTACTCGTTCTCCATACCGTACGCCGAAATTCGTCCAAAGGAGCCTAGCCGAGTTACCCAACCGCGCCATACCGCGAAAGGAATTCCGAGGGCAGTCCCGCCGAGGGCGTAAAACTGCAACGCACGATCGGCTAAGGCCACGGTTGCAATCAAAACAGCGACCAGAGCCACCAGTCCAATTGCCGTCGCAACGACACCCGTGAGCCTATCGCTTCCGCGGTCGCGCCAAAAAGGTTCATCACGACGATCGCGGCTCCCCAGAGCCTTTGGCAAAACTCCATCGCTGCCCATGGCGAAAATACTACGCGACAGATACAGCAGCGTTGTCCAAAGTGTAGCGCAAGTCAAGATGAGGACCGTTGCAATAATCGTAAACAGCCAGCCCCGACCACCCAGGAGCGTTGCCACATACGTCATGGCATCAGCTTAGTGCTGCGTAAAACCGCTAGCCGAACCCAGAGGCAAATACGCCCACATACATCCGCATAAAATCGTGCTCGTCAAAAGCAAGCCGGTCAGCCCCCCGCGTCCTGGATACTCGGGCTTGCGCGCTTCTTCCGAGGTGGAGGCCGAAACTTCCCAACCGTCGGTCATCCAAATTCCCAGGGTGATTGCGCCAATGAATCCGAAGGCAGGTAGCGGCATTGCTTGAGGCGACTCGGCGACGATCGGATGGTGTCTTGTGGCAGCAATGACCGCGCTCACGCAAAGCACAGCGAGTTCCGCGACTAGCGCTAGCGCCGTCACGAATGCCGTGGGACGCAAACCGGCGTAAAGCAAGGCCGAGCTTCTCAAAATCCACAAAGCCCCAACACCCGCATCCCACATCGGATCCTGCGCATGCTCTGAGAACTTGGGGGAGTTTATGCACCCGCGGCGGTGAAGTCGATCACTC
>JALYZK010000071.1 GCA_030945705.1 Vulcanimicrobiota bacterium
GGGGGCTACATTCATCGAGCGGGGCTTGCGGTGAATTGCTCCTCTTCGGTTGAACCCGCAAGCGCGTCGGTTGAGGCAGTTCCCTGCGAAACCACCCGGGCCACCTCATCAAAGTAGCCGGTACCGACTTCGCGCTGATGTCGCGTTGCGGTGTACCCATCAATTTCACTCGCAAACTCACGCTCTTGAAACTCCGAATATGCCGTCATCCCCCGGCCTGCAAAATCATGTGCCAGTGTAAACATACTATGGTTGAGCGCGTGAAATCCCGCCAAGGTGATAAACTGAAAACGGTAGCCCATGTCCGCCAGACTCTGGCGGAACCGTCCGATTGTGGCGTCGTCGAGCTTCTTCTTCCAGTTGAACGAAGGCGAGCAATTATATGCGAGCAGTTTGTTAGGATACTGCGCGTGTACCGCGTCGGCAAAGCGTTGCGCTTCGGCAAGATTCGGCTCCGAGGTTTCGCACCAGATCAGGTCGGCATACGGTGCATAGGAGATCCCGCGCGCTATGGCCGCATCGATGCCGGCCCGCATGCGATAAAAACCTTCGGAGGTGCGTTCGCCGGTAAGAAAAGCGTGATCGCGGGAATCGATGTCGCTGGTGATCAAATGCGCGCCGTTTGCATCGGTGCGTGCTACGATGAGGGTTGCAACGCCCATAACATCGGAGGCCAAACGCGCTGCCGTCAAGTGTCGAATGGCCGTTTGGGTTGGAATCAACACCTTTCCGCCCATATGACCGCATTTTTTTTCCGAGGCAAGTTGATCTTCCAAATGGACGCCCGCGGCGCCGGCCTCGATCATTGCTTTCATCAATTCAAAGACATTGAGCGCTCCGCCAAATCCTGCTTCCGCATCGGCGACGATCGGCGCGAACCAGTAGGTGCCCGTCTTTCCTTCTAGCCGATCGATTTGGTCGGCTCGTGCGAACGCGTTGTTGATGCGTTTCACTAACATCGGCACGCTATTTACGGGATACAAACTTTGATCGGGGTACATCTCGCCGCTGGCGTTCGCGTCTGCCGCGACTTGCCACCCGCTAACGTAAATCGCGGACAATCCCGCTTTAACTGCCTGAACTGCTTGATTGCCGGAAAGTGCCCCCAACGCCGCCACGGGATCTTTTTGATGCAACAGCCACCAAAGACGTTCCGCACCGATTTTTGCCAAGGTGTGTTCGACTGCAACGGTGCCGCGCAACCGGTCGACCTCGTCCACCCCATAAGGCCGCACGACTTCTGACCAGCGGCCGTTAGACTGTCCGTTAGGAGAGGGCATAGCAGAACTTCTCACGCTTGTTCCTTTTTGGCAGCGGCAATAGAGGTGCTGATGCTAACCCGTATGCCCAAAGGACACAACGGCCGAAGGGCCGCCCCGGTGGTACCATTGGTTCCTTAAGACGAGGAACCGGACCCGAAGCTAGGAACCTCGCGGGGATGATCCGCCCTCCCTTGGCTCTAGGTTTGCTGGTGGCTTTCTGGCTGTTGCCGTGCGCGGCACCCGCTGAGCCGGCGCCCCGCCCCGACGCCTCGCCAGTGCACGTGCTCATTCGGCTGCACATCGACAACCTCGTGAACGTTGATGAACTTCGCGAAACCTGGCAAGTTTCGGGAGACCTGGTGGAGCGTTGGAAAGCCCCGAAACTTGCATACGCGCGGCACGGTCGTCTGGATTCCCACCGGGACCTCGCGCCCGCTTCCACTTGGCAACCAACGCTGGGATTCATCAACGAAGCGGCTCCGGCTACGCTCACGGACCTCGACTTGTATGAAACGCCGGACGGCAGCGTCGTTAGAGTTCAGCATTTTACCGTCACGCTCGCCACCCAATTGGATTTACGCCGTTTTCCGTTTGACAAACAAGAGCTCCCAATAGTCATGGAGCCCCGTGGTCACGACGCCGATCGCATCCTGCTTTTTGCCGATACCAAACGCTCAAGCGTCGCAGCGGCGCGCTATGTCGGGCTTTCACAATGGCGTAATCCGGTGCTGTCCGCTCGCAGGGGAATCCGTCAAAGCGATGATTTCGACGTCAATGCACTGATTTTTACCTTAACGCTGCAGCGGGGTTCGAATTCTTATGTTTGGAAATTTATTCTGCCGCTCTTCCTTATCGTTCTCATTTCGTGGGTAAGCTTCTGGCTATCCCATGAGGAATTTAAGACGAAGGATCAACTAGGAACGCTGGTTTCCACCCTTCTGATCATTGTTGCGTTCAACATCACCGCCACCGCATCGCTCCCGCGCACGAACTACGTAACGTACATCGACGCTTTTTTACTGGCCTGCTTCATGTTCGTTATTTTGGCGATTGCCGCGGTCGTCGGAACGCATTTCTTGCAAATGCGTCAGCAGGAGGACGCCGCCTATAGGATGCGGCGCATGGCCGGTACGCTCTTGCCGGTAACTTTTGTCATCGCTCAAATTGGGATGCTGGCCTGGTTTTTCAGGATCTAAGAAACGTAGCTGATGTTGACCGGGAAACCCGCCACCTCTGCGCACTGGAGAACGCCCAGCACCTTATCGATCTCTTCCTCAATTCCCACGATTTCGCCGGCGCTTACGCCGACAGGCGCTGCGTTCTCCCATAAAATTCGACGGGCGGTTTGTAGCGCGCTGCGTAAACGCTGCGGCGTCGCCTCTAAGACCGGCCAATCCAGGATTGAAACCGGCGGTACGATGCGCCAACCATGGCCCGACATGATATCATCGTCGATGAACGCGTGTGGAATCGCTCCCAGCATTTCGATGGCATCTTGATCGTTTGGTTTGAGGGGCAAGCCTACTTCAACCAGCCGTAGGATGTAGCGGAAAAACGCTATATTGCCTACCGTGTAGGCGCCCGCCGGCGATCCGATATTGACATGTATCATCGACTCAAGCCCTTCGCGTTCCAGGTCCGCCCTTACTGCGCCAGTTCAAACG
>JALYZK010000098.1 GCA_030945705.1 Vulcanimicrobiota bacterium
CTTAATCTGGGCGAGCATCACCGCAAGCGCTTCGATCGGGTTGCGCACGATTCCACCATATTGACCGGAATGCAGGTCGCTCGATGGGCCGTGTACTTCAATTTCCCAATTCACCAGCCCGCGCAAAGATGTCGTTAATGATGGCACGCCTTCTGCGAATACAGCCGTGTCCGAGATCACGGCCAGATCGCATTGTAAGCGGTCTTTTTCTTTTTCCAAAAACTCATCGAAGTTCGGTGAGCCGATTTCTTCTTCACCTTCGACGACCAGTTTTACATTTAATGGTAGGCCACCGCGAGTTTTCATGTGGGCTTCGATGGCCGCCAAGTGCATGAGCACTTGCCCTTTATCGTCAACTACCCCCCGCCCGTAAATTTTGCCGTCACGCACTTGCGCTTCAAACGGAGGAGTTAACCACAGATCGTGTGGATCGGCGGGTTGAACGTCGTAGTGGCCGTAGATAATTATCGTTGGTTGGCCAGCCGCGCCAAGCCACTCACCATAAGCGACGGGGTTCCCGGACGTTTCCAATACGGTGGCGCTCAGACCGATGGCGTTCATACGCTCCACAAATAGACGCGCGCAGCGCCGCACATCTCCATGATAAGCCGGATCGGCAGAGATTGAAGGCACCGCTACCAGCGCTTTGAGTTCATCGACGAAGCTATTTTGATTCTGCTCGCACCACTCCGCGGGCGTTCCATTGTAAATCATCGATTATCCTTATTGAAAGGGGGCGCCAAGCCGGACGAACACCGCCTGCGTTCCACGGGTGAGTTCAAAGGTATGCGGTTTCCCGTCGTATGCACGAAGTTGCGTTTGGAAGGTCCCGTATTCCCACCAGAACTTTCCATCGAGCTTATCCACGATGTCGTTGGTACGCATCCCGGCAACGTATGCCGGGCCACCGGGCCTAACCATAGCACGCATATACCCGTCGACTGTTTTAAACAGCGAATAAAAATACGTCGGTCTATCACGTGACGGGTCGAACGCCAAGCCATGCGTGAAAAGATTGGAAGCGACCCGCGGTCGTTCGCGCGTCCAAACGCGCATTCTCAGAAGCGCTGATATTGCCAGACGCTGGATTTCGTCGGCGCTGGGCTCGTACGCAAACACTTGGTGATCGTGCCATTCATCAACACCCCAGCCGGCACAGTCGGACAGCACCAAGCCGACGTCGACGTCCGTCCCCGCCTCCAGCTTAAATCGCGTCGAATTAACCCGCAGAAACGCAGCATAAGGCTTTGCCGAGCAATCGCGAGCATTGGGATCTTCCTGCGAAAGCATCGCATGAAAGTCATGCCATCCACCATTGATATCGCGCATCACCGCATCTGCAGCGCGGGCTGCATCTGGACTGCCATCCGTACCCACAGCGATACTTTCTGCGGCGCTCTCGGGCGGGTACATGCCCGGAAGAGTTTCGCCTGCCTGCGCCGCGCGCCCCAATGCCGAAAAGGGAGCAACTCCAAAGAGTGAGCGGCTGAAGACTATTACGATGATGCACGCAACTGTAGCGACTGCAACTTGATAAGCCAGTGCGCGGCGGGTAATATCATTGACCGCTACTCCCGTAAAATTCGCTACCCAAACATTAGCGGTGTTCGTTGGGTCGCAAACGTTCTGCACCTGAACGACCGCCATAATCGCAGCCACAAGGATTACCGGCGGCAAGACATGCCCCGTGAACAGCACGGTAAAGACAGCGATTCCGACTCCCAACGGATTGAGGGGACCGCGATACAAGACCAGGGGGCTCAACAATCCAAAAACTCCAACGTAAACAAGCGGATTGCGCAAAGCATTCAAAGTAAGCAACGGTTTGAGCGCGGCGCCGACTTCCGGCGTCTTGGTTGCCGCCAGCAGCATACCGATCCCGATCATCAGCAATATCGCTGGCGCAACATCTTCGAGTCCGCGAATAGCGCAGGCGATCAGCGTCGCAATCGCACGCGTAGGCCGCGTTGTTAGTACACCATACACAGCAGCGATCGTAAATGCGACGATCGGATCTAATCCCCACCGAAAAAATAAAACTAGCGGCAAGATCGGTGTGATGAGCGCAAACCAGGCAACGGCGCGCTTTGCCGGCGGATCAGCGCTTGCAACCGCCCACGTTGCGTAATTACGGGTCGTTCGAAAAGCGATCAAAGCGAAGGTGAGCAGAGCTACCAGATCGATCAACGCCAATACCAAGGCAAACTCTTGCATTGCTTGCCGCGTAACGCCGAAATACTTGATGTAAAAAGTCCACTGCACGATGTTAAAAATAAAACCCAGGGCGAACGCGAGTAAGAAGAGTATTGCGGCCACTTTGCGGGGCACTCCCACGGTCATCATTATCGGCAGGACGATGGAGCCGACCATGATGATTGCACCCAAGCCGCTCAGCGAGATAAACAGCAACGCAACCGCCGCAGATAGCACCAGGGCGAGCAACGCGGGCCGGTCACCCCCAAACTCCGCTGCGAAGTTCACGATGGCCTCGGCGATACCGGTTTCCATGGTCACGCGACCCAACATCGCACCGAAAATTACCGTTACGTATACAGATGCCAGCGCAACGGCACCGTCCTTGACGACCGCTCCGATTCCAATGGCAGAAACTCCGGCCAGAGCAGCCATGCTCATGGCCATCAGAGGCAATGCCAAAATTGCCGGCATAACGCGTGTGTACATCAGCGCTGCAAAAACGCCAAAGGCGAGGACAATGAGAATTCCGGTAGTCATCGTGGACCAGCGCTCATCGTCTCATCGAAGCTCGGGAATACCTGCGTATGAAGATACCCTTCGTAGGTCATTGCGTTTATGGCGTCGGCCCTAGCGATTGCCACTCGCGCGGCGAGATGATAGCGTTCCAGCACGCTTGCGCGATGCGACGAGCGGCTTTCATAATCCCACGCCCGTGCATATAGCGGTTCCAGTTCCAGAAAATTGTCGCGCATCTCCCACAGGAGGTACTTTGCGATAAACAGCCCGCGATACACCAAACGATTCTGTTTTCCATCGGCGTGCGCTCGCGCATCGTCATAATAGTAGCGCGCTTCCGATCCTATTTGGTAATTGCGCGCTAAGACATCGAAGCGCCGCGCCGCGAGCGCCATGACGTTAACCGCGTTTTCGTGCAATGGGGGGCGCGCGACGTACAAGTCTTCCAGCACCGCTTCGGCTTCTTTGCGGATCCGCACGAGATCGATGCTCGAGGCAACCCTTTTTTGCAATCTGGCTTCGAAGGGGTCACTCCAAAACAAATAATTCGTTGAATCGGAACGATCGCGCTCCAGTTGGGCGACGATGAGACCGAGCGTGGTGATATCGTCACCATACCGCGGATCGTCCGAACCAAAGAAAGCATGCGTGAAATCAAGCGCGTAAGCACGAGGATCAACGGATCGCTGCTGCCAGGCCGAGCTGGCCGCAAAGATCAGCGGATACCATGTCGCCTCGTACAGCGTTTCACCGTCGTCATGCCACACCGTTTGAAAAAGGCCCAAAACATGTGCCGCTTTGCCCTCGGTGATAAAGAGGTTTTCGTTCGGCAGCGCAGTTTGGATGGCTGGGTAAATTTCATTCCAGTTGTTTGCGCCGGGGGCAATCATTTGATCGAACCCGCCCCCAAAAATGGTTTGTATATTTGGTAGAAACGTCTTCTCGGCGCCGTAATGCCAGTTCACGATAACCACAGATTTCGGAATTTGCGCCAGAATGGCAGGATTACGTTGAACCGCATCGTCCCAAATCATCGGACGGGTTCCTGACGCCTGCAAAATGCCTGCAACCGCTTTAACGTGCTGCGCGTACACTGACGCGTCGCCTAACGCTTCGACGAGCGCCTTAGTTTGGCCGCGTCCCAGGTCCGATGGTTCGTCCGAACCGATGTGAAAAAATTTGGGATGCGGTATTACGGCGAGTTCGCTGTCCAGCACTTCCTTAATGTAGGCCAAGCTCAGAGCGTTAGCGGGACTCATCAAATACCCATGTGGCAACTCAGCAGCGGCGGCATAACGCTCCCAACGCAAGGTGTTATGCATGTGCGCAAAGGTCTGCTGCTCCGGTATAAGCACTACGTGAAAGCGCTTGGCGTACTGGTCAAGCTCCGCCAGTTGCTCGGATGTAATGCCGTCGAGCGGGGCAGGCAATGGATTATGTGAATCGATGAACACGTGCTCCATGTACGGTGAGTAGCCGTTCATTTTAAAGGCCGCGATCGTGCGAATGCGCTCCTTGAAATAGCGCATCGTTGGTAGCGGGCCGCGCGAGACGTCGTCCGAAAGCACGCGCCACCGCAGCGCGGGCGCGTCGCGAGTCCAGACGCAAGGCAACACCCAACCCCTTTCCGTGCGCTGTGGCAACTGCGCGAGCGTCATTAACGCATAAAACGCGCCGTCGGCATCTTCAGAGGATATCTCGATGCTGCCGATAGCTTCGATTTTCATTTCGTAGGCTTGGGCGCCGATGTTGCGTTTGTGGAAGTGTACGCTAGAAACTGCGGAGCGGATGGGTGGTGCGATGCCAAGCGCTTTCCAGCGTTCGGAGATCAGATCGAAAGCCGCACCATCCACGTTGCGACCGAAGCGCAAGCCCTGCCGCAACAGATACGGATGCGAACATGCTCGGCTCTGTAAACTGGCAGGCTCCGGCAAAATATGGTAGCCGGTTTCCGCGCAAGCACGGCTGCACGAAATAACAACCCACAGGAGAGCGACATAAAACGACGGGCGGCTCATGCAGCGGCTTTATCCGCTGTTACGAGGTGTTTCCTCTGCGCCGGACCAAGGGCGCGCACGCACGGTGTTGAACGCTCGGCTATGCGGCTTGGGCGGCTTGACTATTTTGTAATCGCGGCGTTTTTCCTTATCAATATTGCCGTCGGTATCTACTACGCTCGGCGCGGGAGTAAGAGCCTCAACGAGTATTTTCTGTCGGGGCGCAACGTGCCGTGGTGGCTCGCAGGCGTTTCAATGGTTGCCACCACCTTCGCGGCCGACACGCCGCTCGCCGTAACGGGTTTAGTCAGCAAGTACGGAGTTGCCGGTAATTGGTTGTGGTGGAACCTGGTGATGAGCGGAATGTTGACGGTATTTTTCTTTGCCGCTCTTTGGCGACGCTCGGGTGTACTCACCGATGTGGAATTCATTGAATTGCGTTATGCAGGCAAAGCGGCGGCGACATTGCGCGGCGTGCGCGCTGTATACCAGGGCGTCATCATCAATACGATTATCATGGGTTGGGTGAATCTGGCCATCGCTAAAATTCTTGGATTAACGTTACACATACCAAAGTGGGAAGCTATTGGCATTTGCTTAGTGCTGACCGCATTGTACGTGGCCATCGGAGGGTTGTGGAGCGTTTTGGTCACCGATGTATTGCAATTCGCGGTGAAAATGACGATGGCGATCGTGCTGGCAGTCGCAACCGTGGCCGCTGTTGGCGGCATCGGCGCGTTGCATGCCAAGCTTGCGGAAGTGGATGCGGTGCATCACATTGCCTCCGGCGGCTCAGTTCTAGCGTTTTTTCCGACAAGCAACGCCGCGTGGATGCCGCTTATGAGTTTTCTAGTCTTCATCGGCGTCGCGTGGTGGGCATCTTCGTACCCGGGTGCCGAGCCTGGAGGCGGCGGCTATATCGCTCAGCGCATCTTTGCATGCAAAGACGAAAAGAATTCCATTTTGGCGACGCTCTTTTTCAATGTTGCGCACTACGCACTGCGACCGTGGCCGTGGATCCTCGTTGCCTTGAGCGCGCTCGTGCTTTACCCGCACGGCGTCACCGACCCAGTCAGCGGAAAAGTGGATCCCGAACTCAATTACATTCAGGCGATGATTGACCATCTGCCGGCTTCACTACGGGGGCTCATGATGGCCGGCTTTCTGGCAGCGTACATGTCCACTATCGGTACACAACTGAACCTTGGCGCATCGTACCTTACGAGCGATCTGTATCGACGGTTCCTCAAACCGCGAGCATCCGAAGCGCATTACGTCTGGGTGTCCCGCGGCATGACCATCGTTGCAATGGCTTTGGCTGCAGCGGTCACCTATTTTATGGATTCAGTCGCAGCGGCGTGGGCCTACATTCTGACCTTCACGGCAGGAGTTGGCCTTGTGATGATCTTGCGTTGGTACTGGTGGCGTATTAATGCCTGGACTGAAATCGCCGCGCTTCTAACCTCGGGTGTCGTTGCAAGTACGCTTCAGTTCGCCCACGTAATTCCGGAGGGCCCAACTCAGACGCCGACGATCTTGTTGATCACCGTGGCCATAACGACTGTCGTTTGGATTGCGGTCACCTATCTGACGAAACCTGAACCAATGGAAACGCTGGAAAGCTTTTACCGAAAAGTGCGCCCCAATGCGGCGGGCTGGGGACCGGTTGCTGCACGCGTCCCCGATGATGGAACCGCGATACCGCTTGGGCTAGGAATCCTCGATTGGATGGCCGGTTGCGGTCTTGTATTTTGTTCTCTGTTTGGCATCGGCAAGGTCGTGCTTGGGGAACTCGGCGCGGGTTTGTTATTGCTCACCTTAGCGCTTGTTTGTTTGACATTCATATTTTGGGACATGAACCGCCGTAATTGGGAGACCGACGGCGATAGCCGGTCTCAAACCGGGCTTTCGACGCCCATCATGGCATCATCGCGGGCCTTTAAAGCTGCTTCGAAATCACCCAAATAGGCGCGTAGCCCCTCCCCGCCCGTCTCGTTAACTCTTTGCACCACATGCAGCAGTTGTGCGTCTGCAGCTTCCAGCCTTTGGGTTTGCTCATCTGAAAGCTGCGCGTGCTGGATGTGCTTAAATGCCAGCTGATTCGCAAATCCGCACTTCAAAAGGAGGCCTTCCCACTGCTCTTGCAGACCATTCGTATTGTTTGCTACGCGCGCAGGGCTAAGCACAGCCAGCGCGCTGCCGGCGACGGCCCGCACTTGCTCGTCGGAAAGCCGGCGGGTCTTCTCGTTTTTGTAGCCTGCGAAATTAGGAATAACCGAACGGAGGTACTGCAGATCACTCATACGCGCGCAGCTACGACGAGACTTCGCTAGATGCCTCGCGACCTACCGTTAGCCAACGGAGAATTGTTAATTAATTTTGACAGTTCTTACACGATTCGCGACATTTTTTTCCCGCACGTTGGAATCGAAAATCATGTAACGGGACATCAGTGCCGCCTGGGAGTCTGGGTCGACGGAAACTTTGCCTGGACCAGCGACGATGGGTGGACCCGCGACCTTCGTTATGAAGAGGAAACTCTTGTTACCAGGGTTCGTTTACGCAACGAC
>JALYZK010000186.1 GCA_030945705.1 Vulcanimicrobiota bacterium
GGCCCGTGCGGGCCAATTATTGAGTGATTCTTGGTTTTGTCGTGGACGTGAGATTCTTCTGCACCGCGAGGGACTCGAACCCCCAACCAATTGATTAAGAGTCAACTGCTCTACCATTGAGCTAGCGGTGCGTGCTGTTTGCGCCCTCCGGGACTCGAACCCGGGACAAACGGCTTAAAAGGCCGCTGCTCTACCGACTGAGCTAAAGGCGCATCATTGCTTCTTCGGCCGGCGCACCGCGCTCTTCGCTCTGAAATAGGGCGACACATGCCGAGCTTCTGAGCGAGGTAAAGGAACAGCGCTTCGGGCCTTTCGCGCGAGCTTCGTTTAATCGTTTAAACAATTCAAATGGGTGACTGACGGGATTTGAACCCGCGGCCTCCGGAGTCACAGTCCAGCGCTCTAACCAACTGAGCTACAGTCACCAAAATTTTTCGAATTGCGCCCGGAGGGAATCGAACCCCCATCTTCGAGTTTAGAAGACTCGTGCCTTATCCATTAGACCACGGGCGCACGTTTGTCAGGTCGAGGCACTCAAAGCACAATTATTTTGCCTATATTTGAAATCGGGATGACACGATTTGAACGTGCGACTTCTGCGTCCCAAACGCAGCGCTCTACCAAGCTGAGCTACATCCCGCTGTAAGCGTACTTCTACGCTTCCATGGCTTTCCTTGCGGCTAAAACAGGAGCGGATGAAACCCGATATAACGTGATAAGTCAAAAGCTGCGGCGTCGCTTGCAAAGATGTGCGTACCGTCGATGTTTAAGCCGGCCCGCATTGCGGCACGCATGATCCGGATATTGTTGCCAGGAACAAGTACGGTACACCAGCGTGCGTTATAGACTTTGTGCAATGCCACAAGAGCAAACGAAAATAATTGCGTGAGATATGCTGCGGAATACGCACACATCGGACCTATTCTTCCGTTGGGCCACACGTAGGTGTAGGCGATAAACTCCTCGCGCAGGTAGAAAGCGACTCCATGTCCGTTGGTCGCAAAATAGTCGTGGTCAAGTGCGCGGGCACTACCGCGAATTTCTCGGTCGAGGGCGCTGATCGCAGGGCGATGCGCGTTCAGATCAATGACTTGGGTTCTAAAACGATAATCTCCAGAAGCCATACGTAAGAGTTCGTCTTCGCCTGGAATGTCGCCGCGCAGGGTCAATACAGGGGCTTGTAGCGGTATGCCCCGACGTGCGAAAAAGGCCAGCGCGCCGTTTTCCGTCGGTAGTAGCCCGCTGCGGGTAACCTCACCTGCATCGCGCGAGACCTCACGGAGCAGCTGCAGCCCTATGCCCTGTCGTTGGAAACTTGGCTCAACAAACAGATCGCACAGAAACCATTCTTCTTCCAGCGGATGCGCAATCGCTATCCCGATGGCATCGCCCGCATCCTTGGCGATCCACGCGCCGTTAGGGGCGGTCTCCGCTAGATAACGCCAAAGGGCGGAACTTTGCTCGTCGTGCCAGCGCTTTTTAGCAAAATATGTGAGCTCGGCGTGCGAGGCGGGCACCACGGCTGCCTCAGTCAAACGCGAGCCCTTTGAGATCCGCCAAGAGACTATTCGCGGCGCGACGCCGGTGACTGATCGCGTTCTTCTCCTCCTCGCTCAATTCCGCGAAGCTTACCGCGCGCGGCGGATAGATGAAAACCGCGTCGTAACCAAATCCAAAGGCACCACTCTCGCCAATAGCGATCTTGCCCGTTACCTCACCGTAGCTAATAAATGCTTTGCCCGCCGGCGTAATAAAGTGCATCGAGCAACAAAATTTGGCTCCGCGATTTTCTTCCGTAACCGTGCGCAGTTCGTAGAGCAGGCGTTTTCGACGCCGCGGCCACGGCAAGTTCGCTCCCCCATAACGCGCGGAGAGCACACCAGGGCGGCCGCCAAGCGCCGCGACTTCGAGACCCGAATCGTCGGCGATGACTGCGCAATCCACAATGCCGGCTTGATGCAATTGCTCAAAGAGCGCGTCGGCTTTGAGTCGAGCGTTATCGGCGTAGTTCTCGCCGTTCTCCTCGACTACGCCGTAGCCGTCGTACTGCGCGAGATCGAGTTGCGAAGTGGCAAACACCGCTTGCAATTCTCGCAGTTTGTCTGAATTGCGCGTGGCCACGAAGGTCTTCACTCTTCGAGGCGGAGCACCGCCATAAAGGCTTCCTGCGGCAGATCAACCCGTCCGACGCGCTTCATCCGCTCTTTGCCAACTTTCTGCTTCTCCAGCAGTTTGCGCTTGCGTGTGATGTCTCCGCCGTAACACTTCGCCAACACGTTCTTACGCATCGCGCTGACCGTCTCACGCGCAACGATCTTGCCGCCGATTGCCGCTTGAATTGGAACGTCAAACATTTGTCGCGGAATTAGTTCCTTTAGCTTCTCGGTAAGGGCCCGGCCGCGGCTTGCGGCCTTTTCACGGGCGACGATGAATGAAAGTGCATCCACGGGCTCCGCATTGAGCAATATCTCCAGTTTGACAAGATCGCCTGGCCGGTAACCAATTACCTCGTAGTCAAGCGAGGCGTAACCCTTCGTGCGTGATTTGAGCTGATCGAAGAAATCGACAATCACCTCGATAAGCGGCATCTCATAGGTGAGAATCACCCGGCCGTCATGCAAGTATTCCATGTTGGAGAGGGTCCCGCGCCGTGATTGCGTTATGTCCATGATCGCCCCGACGTAGTCCGGGGGAGTCATGATCGTGGATTTTACGTAGGGCTCCTCGACCAACGCGATCATGTTTGAAGGCGGCAGCTTACTAGGGTTATCGATCGTCGTAACGGATCCGTCATTCAATGTTACCTGGAAAACGACGGACGGCGAGGTTGCAATCAAGTCCAGGTTGTAGTTCCGTTCGAGGCGTTCTTGCACGATCTCCATGTGAAGAAGTCCTAAGAATCCACAGCGGAATCCAAAACCTAAAGCAATGGAAGTCTCCGGCTCATAGACAAGCGATGAGTCATTTAGTTTCAATTTTTCCAGCGCATCGCGCAATTCGGAATATTCAACGCCCTCGTTGGGATAAAGCCCGCAATACACCATAGGAACGGCCTGGCGGTAGCCCGTGAGCGGAACGTGTGCGGGGTTTGTCGCGCCCGTCACCGTGTCGCCGACAGTTATGTCTCCCAGCGATTTGATGTTGGCGATAACATAGCCGACGCTGCCGCTTTTGAGAGTGTCGGTCGCGCGCATTTGTGGGATGAAGACGCCCACTTCCGTGCTCTCATAGACGCGTTCATGCGCCATGGACATAAATTTTGTCCCGGCTCGTAGCTCTCCGTCGACTACGCGAATGTACGAAACGACTCCCCGGTAGGGATCGAACTGGGCGTCAAACACGAGGGCGCGCAGGTGGTCATTCTTTCCTCTGGGCGGTGGAATACGCGTAACGATGGCTTCAAGAATTTCTTCTATTCCGATACCGGCTTTAGCACTGGCAAGAATGACGTCATCTTGATCGATGATAAGCAACTCTTCGATCTCTTTTTTGACCCGCGGCGGATCTGCTGCGGGTAAATCGATTTTATTGAGCACCGGAATGATCGTTAGGTCGTGTTCCAATGCAAGGTGATAATTGGCCAAAGTCTGCGCCTCGATGCCCTGGGCTGCATCCACAACGAGCAGCGCACCCTCACAGGCGGCCAGCGAGCGCGAGACTTCATAGGAAAAATCAACGTGCCCCGGCGTATCGATGAGATTCAATTCATACGTTTGGCCGTCGCGTGCGGGATATTTCAGCGTAACCGGATGCGCTTTGATCGTGATGCCGCGTTCACGTTCCAAGTCCATCGCATCGAGTAACTGTTCGGACATGTCGCGCAACTCTATCGTTTTGGTAATCTCGAGCAAACGGTCAGAGAGCGTTGTCTTGCCATGATCGATATGGGCGATGATGCAAAAATTGCGAACATTGTCCGCAACTATCGAGCGTGAACGTGTCTCTATTTTTGTGCTCATAGGCTACTAATAATAATAGCAGGCTACCGGTACGATGTGGGCGCGTAAAACCTGTAGTAGAACGAGAACGACGAGAAACGACAGATCCAGTCCGCCGACTGGGGGGATAATCCGTCGAACCGGGGCAACGACCGGCTCCACTACCATTGCAATGTAGTCGCTCCAGCGACCACGTAAGCTTGGAATCCACGAAAGTACGGCGTACACGATCATGATGATGGTGTAAATGTAGATAGCCTTGCTGACGCCGTCCAGAAAGGCACAGGTTGTTGGATTCACGCAGCTAGGGTTCTATGGAAGCGATGTGAGTACTTGCGGCGGGAAGCCCTTGAGAAACGGCTGCGGATCCACGGGTTGCCCGTTGTGCATTATTTGATAGTGCAAATGGGGACCGGTCGAGCGTCCGGACGAGCCCACCAGCGCGATCGGTTGACCTTTTAAGACGGCCTCACCAGGATGGACGTCCGCGCGCGAGAGGTGGGCGTACCACGTGTGGTAACCGTTGTGGTGATCGATGTCGATTTTGAGACCGAACTCGCCGTCATAGTCTGATGTACTAACTGTACCGGCGGCTGATGCCCTCACGACATCACCGTAATTTGCGTCCAGATCGACACCTAAATGAAATTCGGCGGTGGGGTACGAGCGGAAGCAGAAACATCCCGCAACGGCCGCGCCGCCCGCGGGATTTATGGATGGGATGGAGGCGAGCATGCGGGCACGTTTGATCCGCGAAAGATATCGGACGTTTAAGATGCGCAGCGTCAACCGGCGAATACGGGCCGCTTCA
>JALYZK010000144.1 GCA_030945705.1 Vulcanimicrobiota bacterium
TACGCTGGGCTATACTGCTGTTCATACGTTGATGATGCAATGTTAAGAGCGACGAATGCCGACGGCGAGGACACCGAGGAAATTATTGGGCACTTACGGTCCATCGAAGGGGTTGAAGCCGCCGCGCTGTTCAAGGCTTTTGACGGGGACATTCGCGTAAGTTTGCGCAGCAACGGGCGCATCAACGTGCAAGAAGCCGCCTCGCGTTTGGGCGGCGGGGGACATTTCCGCGCTTCAGGGCTAACTTACGTTGGTTCGCTCGAAGACGCAAAAGGGGCCGTCGCAGCCGCATTAGTCGCCGAAGGCTTGTAGTGAACCGTCCCCAACGGGACGAAAAGCGGGGAACGGATTGTGCTCGGCTTCGTCAACGTTCTTAAGTCGGCGGGCCTAACTTCCGCGCAAACGGTTGGGCGAGTGCGTCGGATTTACACCCTCTACGCACGCGACCGCACATTGGCGGTAGGTCATTTGGGAACGCTTGATCCGCAAGCTGCCGGCGTGCTCCCTATAGCCTTAGGAAAAGCGACGCGGCTGATTCCGCTTTTGAGCGACCATCGCAAGTCCTACGTGTGTACACTCGTACTTGGGCGTTCGACCACGACGGCCGACGCGACCGGCCAAACGCTCCAAGCGAGTGCCGTACCTGCCAACTGGCTTGCGCGGTTGCAGGAAGTTCTTCCTCGATTTATTGGCAGCATCGAACAATTGCCGCCGATGTTCAGCGCCGTGCATCATAACGGCAAGCGCCTTTATGATTTGGCGCGCGAAGGAAAAACCGTCGAGAGAAAAAAGCGCCGCACCACCATTTATGCGTTAACGTTGCTGGGAGTTGAGGAGGTTGCAGCGCGCGTCCGAATCGCGTGCAGTGAAGGTACATACGTGCGAACGCTCTGCGAAGATGTGGGCAAGGCGATCGGGCTGCCGGCGCACATGGGAGCCCTGTTGCGCGAAGCTTCGGGCCCTTTCGTATTGTATGAAAGCCTAACGTTGGAGCAAATTTCACACGACCCGTGCTCAGCGATCGTCGCGCCTGAAAACGTCATTCCTTTTCCAACGATCGTGCTTGACTTGCGGGCGTCGGCAGATTTCCGGGCGGGAAGAATGGTACCGCTACCGGGCGGTGCTCCCGCGCGGCACGTTTTTGTCCGCGATATGTCGCGCACGCTAGTGGGTGTGGGAGAATCGCTCGGAACTTTGCTCGCACCACGCAAGGTGTTTGTATGAGGCTGCAGCATACACTCATTCGTACCGACAACAGACCATTGGTTCTAGCGATCGGCTTCTTCGATGGATTTCACCGTGGCCATCAGGCTATTATTCGTCAAACATTGTTGTTGCGCCGCCCCAGTTATCGCGCCGGGGTACTAACGTTTTCGAATCATCCATCGTCTCTGCTGCGCCCCCAAATGCAGCCTCCACTGATTATGACACCGGAAGAACGCGTCAATTCCCTTGCAGCTGCGGGAATCGAAAGATGCTTCTTTGTCCCGTTTGATCCCTCGCTGGCCAGCCTTTCGCCGCAAGCTTTTATACAGAACGTGCTGGTCGAGAAGCTCCGCGTCCATGCGGTGATCGTCGGTGAAAACTTTCGCTTCGGTGCCCAGCGGGCCGGAGATGTCGAAACGGCACGCGTCGAGCTGGCACGTCATTCGATCGGCGTTTATGCGGTCCAAAATGAGATGGAAAGCGGCGAGCGCATTTCGAGTACGCGGGTCCGGCAACTCATTGAACAGGGCAATGTGCGCGCGGCCGATAACCTGCTCGTAGGAAGTTATACCTTGCGCGGAAGAGTCGGCATTGGACTGGGACGCGGGCATAGCCTGGGCTTCCCCACCGCGAATCTCGAGGTCGCCAAAGACAAAGTCTTGCCCAAGGACGCAGTCTATGCAGGGACTGCCCGTCGTGAAGGGCGCGACTACACCGCTCTGGTTTCAATAGGTACCAATCCGACATTCCAAGGGTCGCACCGAACCATTGAGGTATGGTTTCGCGACTTCGATTGCTCTATTTACGGAGAAGAAATCGTCGTGAGCGAACTGCGTTTCATTCGAGAGCAGCAGCGGTTTGCTGACGCCAGCGCGCTGGCCGAGCAAATGAAGCGGGACGTTTTGGAAATCCCCTACCCGTCGTTTGCGTGAGAAACTCGAGCGAAAGCTTCGGCGTTATAGAGACGAACGCCAAACCTTGAGGTTATTACCAATGCGGCAAATCGGCTTTCTCTTATCTTTCCTGTTTTGCGGCTGGACAGCAGCCGGAGCGGCCGCGCCCCCACGTAGTGGACAGCCCGCTCCGCAAATTGATGGATTGTATTCGTCCGGCGGGACATTCCGTCTGTTTGCACTCCGCGGAAAGGCGGTGTATTTAAATTTCTTCGCCACTTGGTGTCCGCCGTGTAATGACGAAGCGCCCGACGTCAATGCTCTGCAAAAAAAGTACCGCAAAAGGGGACTAGTTGTGCTGGGCGTCGACGCGCTGGAAAATGCCGGCAAGGCCAATGAGTTCGTGCATAAATTCAATTTGAGTTATAAAGCGGTTGCCGATCCTCAAGGGCAAATCCGGGATGCCTACGGAATAAATGCGCTGCCCGTGCACGTCTTCATCGACCGGCGCGGGAAAATCAAGCTGTATCGCATGGGCCAAATGAACAAGTCGGAGATTGAAGCGGCCATAAAATCTATCTTATAGCCACTCCACGGTGTCATCCTGAGCTACCTTACGAGTGTCATCCTGAGCCTGTCGAAGGACGCAGATTCATGGTAAATTACGCTTCGAGGTCCTCAGCATGACAGTGTACGCAACTACGTGTTAGGAGTGTCATGAAACGAAACGTCGTCAAGTATGCGACCGTTGCCGCGCTTTGTGTTTTGACGACTTTACCCGCCGTTTGTACACCCGCGCATGAGGAAACACCACGTGGGTTTGTGCTCTCCTTGTTACGGACGGATCCGCATCACGGGGTTACGGTCGGGCAGATTGCGGCGGTAGGATCGTATGCCGTTGTCCCGTTTTCCGGCGCGTGGATGGAAGGGCACGAGTGGAACGGCGAACTGCTGCTCAAGGCGTATCCCTTTGGATGGCAAGCTCTGGATTACGACCTTCAACCGTGTAAGCTGCGCAAACGCGGAATTGACGCGCGAACGACTGGCGCATTGTTGCGTTTTATTCGATATCCTTCGCGCAGCGATGCCCGAGTATGCGATGGCATTTTTTCCGACGAAGGACGGGTCAAAGAAGTAACCACGATCCGCGCCCAAATGAGGGCGAAGTCTCGTTGGGTGACCCTGCCCTTGGTACGCGTTGCAGACGGCTTCGCACTTGCCGAATGGTCCCTACCTGGCGGGGGGCAAGTCTTTTTTGAGAACAAAGCCGGACGTTGGCATGTTCTTATGGGCGGCGGAGGCGCAGCCAGCGTCAACGATCTCGTCCAAAAAGGGGTGCGCCAAACATTGCACGTAAGCTCTTGCGCGGAATTGGACCCAATTAAAGCCTAAGCGGCTTTGATGTCGAGCAGTTTGCCTTTGAGCGTTACTTCGGCTGCGCCGCCGGATTTAATGTCGCCGCGTAGTATCGCTGTCGAGAGCGGTGTGCTGACGTGGCGCGCCACGGTGCGCTGCACGAACCGCGCGCCGTTTCCGGCGGCCAAACTCTCTTTGGCCAAATAGCGCTTCGCCTCGTCATTTAGCCGTAGCTGCACATTTTTGGCCCCTAAGCGACCCGCCAGAGCGTCAACGTGGATCGCAACGATCCGTTCTATTTCACCCAGGCCGAGATCCCGGAAATGCACCAATTCGTCGATACGGTTTAACAATTCAGGACGCAGTGCGTCGGCGATTTGATCATCTTCAACATTGCTCGTCATGATGATCAGGGCGTGACGGAAATCGATCGTTCGGCCCTTTGCGTCGGTAACGCGTCCGTCATCCAATATCTGCAGCAGAATCGCCGCAACGTCCGGATGCGCTTTCTCCAGTTCATCGAAAAGCACCACGCAGTAGGGGCGGCGGCGAACCGGCTCGGTTAATTGCCCGGCTTCATCGTGACCTTGGTATCCTGGCGGTGCGCCTAACAGACGTGAGACGGTATGCGATTCGGTGAATTCCGAGAGATCGATGCGCACGAGGGCCGCTTCGGTTCCAAATAATAATTGGGCGAGTGCTTTGGCAAGCTCCGTCTTACCGACGCCGCTCGGGCCTAAGAATAAAAAACTGCCCACGGGTTTCGACGGATCCTTCAAACCTGCTCGTGCGCGTCGTATGGCCTCGCAAACCACTTGAATGGCCTCGTCCTGCCCGACAACGCGTTTTTCGAGCGCCACCTCCATGGCAAGCAAATTGTTCGCTTGCGATTCGGACATGTTATCCTGTGGGATTCCAGTCCACTTGGTTACCACCGCTGCCACATCGTCTGCATCCACACGCGGATGGGCGTGCTCTCCCTTATTGGTAAGCGCGACCGACGCGGCCGCTTCATCCATCAAATCTATTGCTTTGTCGGGCAAAAATCTATCAGCGATGTAGCGCGCCGACAGAGTCGCCGCAGCTTCTATTGCCCCTTGCGTGATCTCAACGTTATGATGCTTTGCATAACCCGAGCGTAGGCCGCGCAGAATTTCCATCGTCTGATCGATGCTTGGCTCCTCTACCATGACCGGCTGAAACCTGCGCTCGAGTGCAGCGTCGGACTCGACGTATTTGCGGTACTCATCAAAGGTCGTTGCGCCGATACATTGCAGATCGCCCCGTGCCAGTTCAGGTTTAATCATCGACGACATATCCAACGATCCTTCCGCGGATCCGGCTCCGACGAGCGTATGCATTTCGTCGATGAATAGGATCACGTCGCGCGATGCACGCCGTACTTCATCTAGAATTTTTTTGACGCGGTTTTCGAATTCGCCGCGGTATTTGGTTCCCGCAACGAGTGGGCCCAGTGAGAGAGCGAGCAATTTTTTATTGCGAAGAATTGCGGGTACTTTTCCGCTGACGATGCGCTGCGCCAAGCCTTCAACGATGGCGGTTTTGCCAACACCCGGCTCGCCGACCAGTACCGGATTGTTCTTGCTGCGCCGTGCCAGGATCGAGACAACGCGATCGACTTCGGTATCGCGGCCGATGACTGGGTCCAGCTTATTGTTGCGAGCGGCTTCAGTTAAATCCCGTGAATACGCAGCCAGCGTTGGAGTTGCACTGCGTAAGCGGCGTGTCCAATCCTCCAGGCGGCTGCTGCCCGCAGGCGCTTCTTTCTGTTCCCGATTCGCACGATCAATGAGCAGCGCGCCACCTGCAACCAGGGCGGCGGCGCCAAGGGCTGCACCAACGTACGGCAACGCGGCAGCACCCCTTCGTTTTTGGGCACACTGCTGGCAAACGTCGCTTTCGACCCACTGGCCTCCTCGGAAGAACGCATCATGGATCATCGCGGGGCGCTGCCCGCACCCCTCGCAGGTTGTCGTCATGTGACCACTGATACCCGAAACGAGAGGTTGGGTTTCGCTAGCCGGCTCCCACTTCGTAGACGATAGTCACATTGGCGCGTACATCGAGGTTCTCGGGTTTGATGACGGTGGGAACGCCTTGCGCAGGTATAGGCGCAGAGCGTTGGGCTGTCCCGCGCATCATGATTGGACCCGGCGAGTAACCCGACTGCATTGACTTTATGCGCAGAATGCGCATGTGCGCGGCTTGCGCCATCGCCCTCGCCTGCGACTGGGCGTCTTCGACCGCAGAGCGCAGTGCGGCAGCATACACAGACCGTTGATCAGATACAGAAAATTGCACGCCGTAGATGTTGGTAGCACCCGCAGCAACACTTTCATCGATCGCCTTCCCGGCATCGTTGATATTCCTCAGTTTTATCGTGATCGAGCGGGTGACAACGTAGCCGTACCGTTGTGGATTCGGATAAGGAATCGGGCGTGCGACGGCGGCGCCCTCACTCAATGTCGGGGGTTGCGGCGGGTTAAAGTTCACGCTATACGTGCTTGCATTGATGTCGCCCTCGGCGACGCCCATAGCGTGCATGCGTCCCTTTAAGTCGTCGAACTTCCGGTTGTTATCGGAAACCGCGGCTGACGCTGAATCCGCGTTTGTCTCAATTGAGACGTTGAGCGTGGCGATATCTGGCGGGCGAGTTACGACGCCTTCGCCCGACACGGTAAGGACCGATGCGGCAAAATGAGCTTCGGCATGGGCCCCCGAGCCAGTAAGCGCCAGCAAGGCAAAAAGAAGAGCAAAATGTCTCATAGTGTTGCAACGGGACAGGAGTGAAAAAAGTGACGATGCCCGCCTCAAGGGGTAACCACGGGAGGGGCAGTTTGGTTTGCGCCTCGTAAGGGAACATAGCTTCACGCGAAACCTGCAGCGATAATGCTGCGAGTGTCTTGGAGGATGGAACGCAACATGGGCTTTTTATCGTGGATTATTGTCGGGCTAATAGCGGGTTTTTTGGCTAAATACGTGGTTCCAGGCGAAGGGCCGGGCGGTGTACTCGGTGACATCATCATTGGAATCATTGGGGCCTTTCTCGGTGGTTGGCTTTTTGGATTGTTTGGCCATCAAGGGGTCACCGGGTTGAACATCGGCAGCATTATCGTGGCTTTCATCGGTGCCGTGATTCTGCTCTTTATCGTTCGGGCGGTCACGGGCCGCCGTACCGCCTAACACAATATCGTTAATCCCGACTGGAGAAGGCGTACGCGCGAAGCGCGTGCGCCTTCTACTTTTGTCGACAGAGGACCGCTCAAACTCGTGTTGCAATAGAAACGGGCAGGATTTGAGCGACTGTATAGTAGAGGGGTCAGGCAGCTTTTCATGGCCTACATTATTACCGAACCGTGCATCGGAACGAAGGATAAGTCGTGTGTCGATGTATGCCCGGTAGATTGCATTCACGGCACGGACGATGAAAAAATGCTTTACATCGATCCCGAAGTGTGTATCGACTGCGGCGCTTGCGTTTCGGCGTGCCCCGTCGAAGCTATTTATGCAGATTCCGATGTTCCGGAGAAGTGGAACAGCTATATCGAGGTAAATGCGGAGTACTTTAAGCGGTAGCTCCCATAGAGTGAGAGTGCGTCGGAGGGGCGGTTGTTATGACCGCCTTTTGTGATGCGCGGACGCACCACGGAGCGTGAACTCATGGATGGTCCGGTCGAATCCACCGAAGAGCTGCGCGGGAACCTGCGCGATATCGAACGCGCGAATCGCTGGCTCGGGGGAACATCCACTATCAAAAGGCATCTTTCTTTCTACGCCGTGCATAGCATCGTCGATATCGGTTGTGGTGCCTGCGACATCCCCCTGGTTTTGCTGGCGAGCGCTGCCCGAAGCGGTAGACCGTTGGCCATCACATGCGTTGATGCAAGTTCGCAGATGTTGGACATTGCTCGTGAGCGCGCCGGCCAGGCCTCGCCGCTAACGTTCGTGCAAGCTTTTGGTGAAACACTTCCCTTTGTTGATCGAAACTTTGACGTGGCGATGTGCAACTTAACTTTGCATCACTTCGACCCGCAGCCTGCAGTGCAAATGCTGCGAGAGATGCGCCGCGTGTCCCGGTTCACTCCGCTTGTGTGCGATTTGCGGCGGACGCCCATAGGCATCATCGGCGCTTGGGTTTTCAGCCGGCTCGTGTCGCGCAACCGCCTTACCAGGCACGACGCGCCGCTTTCCGCACGTCGTGCCTACACGCCCCTGGAAGCTTATAGCCTGGCAAGAGATGCCGGGTGGAAGAATCCGGTCGTGCGCCAGACGCCGTTCTCTCGAATGGTGATGTTCGATGCCTGACGTGATAGTGGTTGGAGCGGGGCCGGCCGGATCACTTTGTGCGTTGCAGTTGGCTCGCAGCGGCGCAGACGTTATGATCATCGACAAGGCCGACTTTCCCCGACGCAAAGTTTGCGGTGAATATCTTAACACGGCTGCCGTTCGGGAACTTCGTGAACATGACGTGCTGAAACCGATACAACAGCGTGCCACAAGACTTGCCGGCATTCGCCTCCAAACGACCACCGGAGTGCGCGTCGAACTCCCATTCTGCGAACCGGCGCTTTCGATCTCCCGCTCGACTTTGGACTACGTCTTGTTGCAAGCGGCGAAAGACGCGGGCGCTCGCTTTGTGCGGGGCCGAGTGGAAGATGCTTCTTGGAAAGACGACGTCGTCGCGGGCGTCATAGTACGCGATCCGGCTGGGCACTTGCATTCTTTGCGTGCCCAAGTCGTCGTTGCAGCGGACGGTACAGGCTCCCTGCTAGCAAAGAAGGCGGGGCTCACCGTAAGCACGCGGGCAAAACACCGTTTTGCGCTCGGCGGTCACTACGCCGGCTTTGGCACACTCGATAATTTCATTGAGATGTACGTAGGCAAAAGCGGATACTTTGCGATCAATCCGTTAAACGAGACGGTCGCGAACGTGATGGTTGTAGTTGACCAGTCTTGCCTTGCGAGTTGGAGTGCGGCCGTTGACGAGGGAATGAACGGTGTGGTGCGCGACCTGGCTGGTGGAAGTCGCTCGCTTGAAGCCGTTGTGCGCGTCGGAAACCGTGTAACCACCGGGCCGCTCTTGCATCGGACCGGCGCTTGCGCCCGACCGGGCATGTTGCTTGTTGGGGATGCGGCAGGTTTTGTCGATCCATTCACGGGACAGGGCATCGCTTTGGCGTTGCATGGCGCGAGCCAGGCGGCAATCGCCATTAGGGGCACCTTGCATCGGCCGGCCGATTGGAAGGCTTATGCTGCGGCATACGAGATTGCGCGAGCGCGAGAATTT
>JALYZK010000149.1 GCA_030945705.1 Vulcanimicrobiota bacterium
AAAAACCAAACGAACGTCGCGATGACGTTTATATTTGTACAAGTTATAAATGCCACCATGGTAAAGTGAAACGACGTCGCAGCGAATGCCGGGACTAGTCGCGCATTCTTTTTGCAATTTTGCGTTCTCAGCGCGGACGGCCGCACTGTACCGCTCGCCCGAAAGCCCTCGCGTTGCATTTTGAACTTCGGCCGTTACGTTTTCAATCCCGGTAAGCGCATTGAGTTCAAAATCGGGGCATTTCACCTCGTTGCTCAGTGCTTTTGCGTAAAAGCCCGTTTCGACGAAGTTTTGTTTTTGAGTGGACAACTGATCAACGCAGTCGACCGCGCAATGATGATTGGTCATCACAAGACCCTGCCGGGAAATAAATGACGACGAACAACCGCCTGCTATCCGAACTGAGGAGGAACGGACGTGATCGAGCCATTTCGGGCTGGGAGCAAAGCCATAAAGCTTGCCCACCTTTGCGCTGGGGAACTCGTTAAACGTCCACATTCCCTGGTCAGCCGACGCAAATTGCGGAAGAATAAAAAAAAGGCCGTGGCACAGATGATAACGCGTTGCATACAGAAACTCTTCGTCCTCCAGCTCGCCACTTCCGCCGAACAACCCTGGGGTGGCAAGTTTGTGCGGTGCGCCTGGTACTTTGGGAGGGGATGTTATGGCGGTCAGCGTTGTGTTAAGGCGGTATGCGGTGGCCGCCGCTTCCGCTCTTCTGTTGAGTATGGTTGTAATCGCAGCGTTACTTTTCGTCGCGCCCCTTCGCGACAAATTTTTCAATGCGAACGTTTGGCCATGGCGGCTGCCATCCGACATATCAGAGGAGCAGATCAAAACGATGAAAAGGTTGGCGCTTCCCGGCGATGTGATAGTCGAATCGAATATGCATTATTGGCAATGGGTCGCGCTCTCGCGCATCACCACGGGCAGCTCATGGGTCCACACGTCGATCGTCGATTACGACGGAAAGCTTCTGACGATGGACACCACCGATGTGAAAGTGCCATTTTCGATTTTTCTCAAGTGGGAGAGCACGCGGCTTGCTCTCGTGCGACCGAAGTATTCATCCGAACATTCGCGGCGAAGGGGAATCGATTGGGCTCGTTCAAAGCTCGGCACGCGATACGACCCCTCGTTCAAGAATCCGGCAGGTAGTTGCACGGGTCTGGTGGGCACCGCATTGCGCTACAGTGAAATCAATGTAGCGCAAACGACCGTATCAGGCCGTCGCATTTATGCGGCAGACGCGTTTTTCCACATGCCCGGTTCGCTCGTGATCTGGACAAGCCGCTAAAAACGCCATTCGTCCACCGAGCGCTCAGGCAGTTATTGATATGTTGGAAATATGATCGCCGGTAAATTCGCGGGATCTACGAACGTGGGGCCGACTTCCAGGACGATTTCCTGATGCGATGCAAATTGCAACGCCTGAAGATCTCCGGTGTAGGGGCTGTACGCTCCGGTTTGCTTAAGATAGCCTGGACTCGCCGCCGTGGCGGTATACGCTTTAACAGTCCCACTGTAGCCCGCAACATTGGTCGACGACAGTGGTTGTCCCCAAACCGCGAAGAGTTGTCCTAAAGTAAATGTCGTCGGCACCGACGCTTCGATGTGAATCAAACCCGTTGCATCGTGCGTGTGCAAATGGTAGTAACATAGGGTTGCGAATGTAAGTCCATTTGTACCCTCGACTCCGGGATAGTGCAGCCCGATTGCATCGGGAATCGCCAAACGATTTCCATTGATGAGGAGGCTTACGTGAGCGTGGAAGTGGTATGGAATGGCGCCGTTATCACATGGTACTCCATCGATCGTATTCCCGCTGCCACCGTCACCATCAACTGGGGAAAACGTGTTGTCTAGCCCAATGACGTGACCGTAATAAATTTGAATCGGCGCAGGAGTTCCCGAAGCGGCCGGTGCTGAAGCGTTTGGCGCAGCCTGGTACTGCAGTGCACCGGCTTCGGCATCGCGCTGAATGCTTGAGGACGGCGCCCCACCAGCGGGTAGCGAAAAGTTTGAGCCGCTTCCACCGCAGCCGGCAACCCACAACGCAGTCCCACATAACGCGAGCATGGGAATGAACGACTTACGCATACGTGATATACTTCCGCAAGGCAACAAACAGTTCCGACAAAAGACCTAATGTAATAGTCTCTTTACCATCGGCTATCGTTGAAGCCCCCCCCGAAGCGCGCAGGGCCCACTTGCTCCTCGGCCTCCACCTAAAACATCACGGTTTCCTCCCTTGCATGTACCTTCGCTTGGTCGCTTGGGAAAACTCCACAGACGGGCAGATGGAAGCGAACCACTCCACCAACAGCTTGGTTCATCCCGTGTGATTGGAGATTCACTAAGAATCGTTTCTTCCACAGCGATTGACACGATTAGCCATGGCGCAGTTGCAGTGCTGCGGGACTGGCGAGATAAAGACCCAATCCCATGAAAGCTAAACCGGCTATCGCGCCACAAGCGATCGCGATTCTTTCGCCAAGTTTGCGGCCGAAGAATATCCCGACACACGACACGAGAAATGCCTGTATGCCGATGCCTACGAGTGTCGGGATCACAGGCAGGTTTGCGATACGCAGCGGAAAGCCGATAGCCAACTCATCGAGCGATATCGAAACTCCAGCGAGCACGGCGAAGCGTAAAGTCGCGAATGACAGTGCGGCGGCTTCATCGCCCAGCTTTTTCGATTCGCCAAGCACATGGACGCCGACCAGAAATAGGAGTAATCCGCCGAGAAGGCTCGCGATCTCTCGATAACGGAGCGGAACGATGCCGCCCAGCAGCAGTCCGGCTACCGGCGCAAGCGTCTCAAAGATCATAAAGGTTACCGCGACGCGTAGCAGAGCGGCTTTGTTTATCCCCAGGACGATGGCGACCGCGAGGGTGTCGAGACCCAAGGGCGGGACAAACGCCAAAATCTTCACGCTGAGCATGATACCCGCGTGGATGAAGGTGTGTGAGATTAAACGCGAGCGCATGATATCGGCGCCCGAGAAACAGTGGGTGAGCTTTGCGGGCAGGGCTCTTGCTGAAATTAGGCATCGTCGCAGTTGCAGCATACATTGCATATCTTACGGAGGTTTTATGCAAACTGTCGGACTGCGGACGGCAAACACTTTAGAATTCGGTATCTATCGGGACGGCGACAACAATCTGGACCAATCCCAAGCTCAAGGGATTATTCAAGCTCGGACCGTCAGTAAATCGCACGACGGAATTCAGTTCACCGTCGAAGACACGACCTCGCGAGAAGGCGTTGAGCCAGCAGGTACGTTACGGACCGAATCATACACCATCCGAGGCGGCCGGGTTGCCAATCTCAACGTCGACGCTCCTGCGGATATGGCTTCAGCCTCAAACCTGGCGAAGTTTGTCGCGCATACCCTCGATAACGCCGAACAAACCAACGCTAAGGCAACCTGGATCGAGTTAAGCGATCACGGGCCGGCGATGGCGGCGGACTTGAAGCCGATAGCGCCCACGGCATTATGACGATGCCTGAGATTGCGAACGCCATTGCACAAGGTGTAAAGCTCCACGCGCAAGCGCATCCCGAAGACGCTGATCGTAAAGTGGATGGCGTTGCTGCCAACCAATGTTTAATGGCAACACTGGGCTTTGAAGATGCACTCTCGAAAGCAGGAGTTCATTACTTGGCCGCAAGCCCCGAAACGATGCTGTCGCCGGGCGTTCCATCAACCATTGCCTCCGCAATTTGCGATACTGGCGACAATGAGATAGCAATGGCGAAAGCAGTGGTTGATACAACCATGCAGACCAAATATGGAGATGCAGGCGGACGCTATACGCCGGCAGCCGCCTTCGACGTTCTCGACCTCACGCCGGAAAAAATATCCGGTGTCAGGTCAAGTGTGGCAAAGCTTGACTCGGCACTTACTAAAGCGGCCGGCAACCCCCATATCCGCAGCATTCTACGCGAAGACGCCCGCACAGTACAGGGCATGACACGATTCCCACATTCTGCGGGATTGCCGTGGCATGCCGATCGCCCCGCAATTGGACTCTACAAAACGTTCGCTACCGATGGGCGCTTAAATGCTGAACTTCGGCGCCTTGCGAACAATGCAGCAGGTGCAGTAAAGGCAACCGTTCTCGCGCACAGTGAGGCAGACGGGTACGCACCGTTTGGGAACGCGAGCTACGCGGATGCAGCAGGACCAACCGTTCATTTTCCGATCACGCCTAAGCAAATCGATCCGTGGGCGCCCAATGTTTCAGAAACAAACAACGACTTCTATAGAACCGTCGGCGCCGACTCACTTAGTAGAGTCTTGGCTTAACGCAGCAATTCAACGCCTTGCGGATAGATTGGGCGATTGATGATCGATTCCAAGGATGCGCTGTTTGCGCTAAGAACTAGATCGCAAAACCATGCGAAATTGTCCCGCTCGGCTTCGCCTTCGGCAAAGCGTTCGTTTTTCGTGAGGTCGATCTTGTCTCGCACTTCTAGGAACGTTACGAACCGTCCGTCCTCATCGATTCCCGAGCGGACTAGATCCGCATCCTCGAAAATGCGTAGGGCGACACCCACCGTTGTTCCATCGGCCATATCCAAATCTAGGGTGCGGGCGATGTCAGCCGGTGCCATTCGAACCGTGCCATCCAGTGAAAGCCCGCGCATCCCTTTGTAGAGTTCCCGCAACACTGCTAAGGACGGAGCCCCCTTTGCAATGATGAAATCGTTAATGCGCCGATCCCGTTCGCCAAACAGTAAGTGAATACGGGCACGAGCACCATCCCGTCCGGCGCGTCCCGCTTGCTGATTAAATTCCGTAAAACTGAAATTTAGGTGATAGAGCACCACGTTGCGTATATCCGGTAAATCGATTCCCTCGCCGAATGCCGACGTTGCGACGATGACGCGCAAATTGCCTGCACGAAACAAATCCTCCACAACGGCACGATCCGCTGACCCTAATCCGGCATGATAGTAGCCAACCGTATTACCAAGTTTGCGACGCAGTTTCTCTGCAATGCTTACTGCTTCGCTTCGGGAGTTGCAGTAAATGATTCCTTTCCCACACTCCTGCATTACGTGACCTACATAAGCGATCTTGTCTTTCTCCTCGCGCGCGTCCACAATGCACAAGTTCTCTCGCACGGTAGCGTCAATGACCCATGATTCTATTTTTAGCGCTGCGGTGATCCGGCGGAACGCGGCGTCGGCGGCGGTAGCGGTAAGGGCCAACACTTGCGGGTTATCCAGTTTCGAAAGCACATCTCTCAGCTTGCCGTATGCCGGGCGATGTTTCGATTCGAACACGTGGTGTGCCTCATCCACCACTACAAACGACGGCCTACTGTTTTCCTTGAATCGATCTAAATGATATTGGAGAAATTCGGGGGTTGCCAGGATGATATCCCACTCGCCGTTTTCAAGTACATTAAAGAGATCTGCTCGATCGTCAGCGCTAATCGATCCGTTGGCGCGAAGAATTCGTAGGCCGAAGCTTTCCAATCGGCGCCGAATCGCCTCATACTGATCGTTGGCCAGTGCTCTCAGCGGGTAAATCACCAGAGTCTTTTGATCGTCGCGCAAAGCGCGTAGTGCCGCAGAGTATTGAAAGCAGAATGACTTGCCGCGCCCGGTTCCCATGACGGCCAAAGTATTCTTACCGGCTTCTAGGCGCGTTAAGACCTCACGCTGCGCCTCGCGCACGCGATTCTCTCCAATTAGCGCCCGCTGGATAGCAGCTGCATCGACGGCGTCAATTCGCTGTGCGGGTTTTGAGGGGATGACGCCGCTCTCGCGCCGCACAGAAATATTAGCGCCCCAGTTTCGCGTGCCACCACCGGTGATGCTCTCGATGCGCGCCCGGTAACGCATGCCGTCGTCAATTTGCGATGCGAGGTGTTTTGCGATTTGTCTTTTCAGAAAACCAACTTGAAGCGCTCCGTAATGGACCGCGATGGCGTTGGGGTCGTGCGGGTTGGCCACTTGCCGTACGAGGGCTAAATCCAATCCCTGTTCCAGCCCCGCCACGAGATCTTGTCGACCTTCAAATGAAACCCCCACGATCTTGGTATAAAAGGCGTTTGCTTCTCCGATAGTACGGAACGGATCGTGTTCGAGAAAGTTTTGTTTATCACGATAAAGCCGCTCGAGAAATTCGTCGCTCGTCTCGCGGCGCTGATCCGCATCTTGTATGGCAGGTGCATCGAACGAAGCAATGAGGGCTTCGAAGGCCGCCTCCGATGCTGTCGGAGGCGGCAGCTTCTTATTCGCCGATACGCGGCGGTTTATGCTCGGCCGCTTCGGCTTCATCGAGGTTGAGCGTGATTTCTTCGTGTCCGTGTTCGAATGCCTCGTCGTGCAGTCCGGCATTCTGCGCATCGAGTGGATCGACCATCTCTTCTTCTGAGGATGGTTGATCATCGTAATCCTCTTGCACCATTGTTGCCGCGCCGTCGACACGCTTGCGACGATAGCGCACGGGTCCCGGCGTGCGGGCCACTGGGCCGATCTTCGATTTTGCGCGACGCTCCTTGCGTGCCGCGATGATTTCCTCGCGTGCCATACCGCCCCGACTTGCAAGCACTTTGGCTTCCGCAACGGTCCGCGGGCGATCGGAGGTCGCCTTCACTAAACCCAGCCGGCGGCGCTCTGCGGCGGCAGCAAGTTGTCGGTCCCGCAGTTGCACTACCAACGGTGCGGAATAAAAGATCGAGTGGTAGCCGCCCGAAACGATGCCCACCAACAAGGCGAAGGCGAAATTCTGCAGCGAGCCACCGCCGAGCAAGAGCAGCGCAAGCAGCGTAATAACGACCGTTGCCAGCGTATTGATAGAGCGCGTCATCGTTTGCAGAATCGAGGTATTCACGATGCGAGCATAAGGCTGGCCCGCCATAACCTTGGTGTTCTCGCGTATGCGGTCGAGGATCACGATCGTATCCATGACCGAGTAGCCGATGACGGTGAGCACCGCCGCCAGGAACGCATCGTCCGCGCGTTTGTCAAACAGAGCGTAAATACCGATCATCATCGCGGCATCGCGCACGAGTGCGATAACCGTCACCAAGCCAAAAATGTAATTCCATCCGAAGCGGAAAGCGATATAAACGAACTGAATCGAAATGGCGATTACCAGCGCCCAGATCGCCTTCGTAAGATACTCGCGCCCAAGCGAAGGGCCAACAGATTCAATGGACGACTGCGCTCGATCCACCGGGGCAACCGTACCCAGGGCATTCCATAGTTTGCTCGTGTCGTTTCCGAGGGCCGTTTGGGTCTGGATCGTCCAACGGTCATTGCCCAAATCACCGGTTTTGTAGACGGTTGTAATTTTTTCCGGTACAACCGCTATTGTGCCCAGCGCGTTTTTGATGTCAGCCTGGGAGACCGCACGCTTGAACTTTACGCCGACGTCGGTGCCTCCGGTAAATGACAAGCCTAAGCGCAAAGCGTGGGACGGCTGGAAGCCGCCGCCAGGCGCGTGGGTCGCGTGCCACAGCATGGCAGCAACTCCGATACCAATGACCGCGTAAGAAATTAACGAAACCGTGCGGAACCAACCGACGACATTCCAATTTCGATTTCTAAAGTACATCGCCTACGCTCCGTACGCTTTGTGGGAAGTAACCACATCGTTGTCGACAATCACGTCGGTGAAAAACCGCGTAATGAAAACCGCAGTCACCAGAGAAAACACGGTTCCCCAAAACAGCGTGTAGGCGAAGCCCTTTACCGTTCCCGTTCCAAGCAAGAACAACACGCCGGCGCCCACGATTGTTGTAAAATGGCTGTCGAAAACAGCGGAGAACGCGCGCGCAAATCCCGTGCGCACCGCGGCGCGCAGGGTTTTACCGGCCCACAATTCTTCTTTAAGCCGCTCGAAAATTAACACGTTCGCATCGACTGCCATACCGATCGATAACACGAATCCCGCAATTCCCGGAAGCGTGAGGACCGCCTTATTTGCGGCCAGCAGTCCAAGCATCATCAAGACGTATACGATCAACGCAACGTCCGCCAGCGCTCCGGGGAGTCGGTACATCGCGAGCATGAAGATTAAAACGAGGGCCAACCCAAACATTGAGGCATACAGCGACTTCTGCAAATCGATCTTCCCCAAAATGGGGCCAATAGTATCGTTTTCAATAATCGTAACCGGAACGGGCAGGGCACCCGCGTTCAATTCGTTGGAGATGCGGATCACATCGTCTTCGGTGAACGCGCCGCTAATCTCGCCATCAGTATAGATCGCACTTCTGATGACGGGAGCAGAGACATAATGTTTATCTAAATAGATGCCCAGGAACTTATGTATGTTCTTTTGCGTCAAATCACCGAATTTTCTGCTGTCTTTTGTGGTGAACAGAATCTTGGGCCGGCCGGTTTGTTGATCGAAGCTGGGTTGTGCGCCTTTGAGATCCGCCCCGGAGTATACCGTTGGACCCGAATCCTTATACGCGCCGTTGGGGTCCTGGGCGTATTTGGTATCGCGTTCAGCGCGCGCGCTGACTTTTTCAGGAACGATTTTGAACTCAAGGATGGCCACGTCTTTGAGAACTTTGGTCGCTTGATCCGGGTTCTTCACCGCCGGAAGCTCTACCAGCAAGCGATCGCCACCGCTTCTTGTGATGATGGGCTCCGAAACGCCCAAGCCATTGATGCGATTCTGGATCACTTGCTCAACCTGACCCTGAATCTCGGGAGTGATCCGTGAAACTTGCGGACTCGTATTGAGCTGAAGCAGCACGCGAACGCCACCTTGCAGATCGAGTCCGAGACGGATCTTCTTTTGAATCGGCAGTGCCGCCCACAAACATAGCGCGATGATGGCGATGGTCAGGAGCGCCTTCGAAGGATTTTTAAATCTATTCCAGCTCATGTCCGTCCAGGAAACGGCATCGAGGCAAAGCGCTCGAGCCTGAAGTTAATGAAGAATTGTAGCAGGCGCCGTAGGGCTCGTCAAACGACCCGAAGTTGCGATTGCTCCAGGCTCATTACGTCAAGCGGCTTCAATTCCACTTCCGGAGGCAGTTCCGCATACGAATACACGTCGAGTGTCAGCCCGCTTCGCCGAAAGAATTCTGCCAGGGCCGGACGTAACCCGGCACCGCATACCACGGCGGCGCTGTCCCGGCGTGCATTTTCAAGGTAGCGTTGAGCCCGAACGCGCAATTCGAGAGCAAGCGCTGGATCGGGCGCCGTCCTCTGCGCGGTTCCGGCATAAATCCAGGTTGCGCTTAATTCACTTTCCAGTTCGGGCGTGAAGATGAAGGGCTCTAAACTTCGAATACTGCGTCGGCGCAATTGCGCGGGCACCAGGACTCGCCGAGCCGCTTCGGCTAGATCCCGTGCTTCTCGGGAAGTCGCAGTGGCATCGACCATCGCTTCAATCGTGGCCAGCGGATCACGCGGCCAGATGCGTTCGTGCAATAGCATCAGGTAAGCTTTGTGGAAGGTTGAAACAGGGAGCCCCTCAGAGCCGATATCTTTCACGAGGGTTGGCACGCTCGCGCGTAGGTGTTCGAGCAGCGTCTGCAACTCTTGACGCCCCACCAACTCCGCTGCGTGCGAGCGCGCAACTTCCGCAAGGTGGGAACCCAAGATCGAGATCGGGTCAAAAACAAGGGCGCCGCATGAGGTCGCGTCCTCACGCAACTCGGGCGCGATCCACGCCGCCGGCAAGCCGTACACCGGTTCCCTCACGAGACTTCCCTGCAGTTGGGCCAGGATGTGTTCGTCCGCCACCGCCAGGAGTTGGTCTAGTTCAAGCCGTCCCCCGCCCGCGACTTCATCACGAACGCGGATGGCATACGTATCGGCATCACGTGAAAGATCGTCACGCAAGCGAACCCCAGGCAAAACGATCCCAATATCGGATGCCAGAGCGCGCCGGACTTCGCCGATACGATCGAGCAATTGTTCTGAGGCGGGTGGCGCAAGCAAAATCCCCAGATTCGCACCGATGTCAATAGAAACAGCATCGACGCCGACCAGACCCAGCGCCATCTCGGGCCTGCGGATCGCTTGGCGGCGCGCAGCATCGCGCGCACTGCGCGCTGCGACCGTCGCTTGGGTCTTACGCCGCTCTGCGGATGATGCGGCAATGAACGCTCCTAATCCGAGCATAATGAAGACGGGGCGCGGTAAGGCGGGCACGAGCGCTAAGCCACAGACGAGCACGCCGGCGCACCGCAGGACGTCCGGGCGCGCTAAAGCCTGGGTAGCGAGATCGAAGCCAAGCGAACCATCGGCGGCCACACGCGTGACCATCATCCCCATCGCCGTTGAAATGAGAAATGCCGGCAAGGTTGTCACTAAAGCGTTCCCTACTGAAAGTAAGGCAAAGGTGTCGAGCGCTCCGCCCGGCGTAAGCCCATGATACGCGACTCCGACTACGAGGCCGCCTGCCAGATTCAGTACCACGATCATGAGTGCAGCGATGGCATCGCCCTTTACGAATTTACCCGCACCGTCCATCGCTCCATAGAAGTCTGCTTCTTTTTGTACGAGTTGCCGCTTGACTCGGGCACCGTCGGCATCGAGGACACCTGCGTGCACGTCTGCATCAATAGCCATCTGTTTTCCCGGCATTGCGTCAAGGGTGAACCTGGCTGCAACCTCTGCGACGCGCTGCGAACCGGCAGCTATTACGATGAACTGAATCGTAACTAAAATGGAAAAAACGATCAAACCAACGACGAGATTACCGCGCACGACAAAATCCCCGAACGCTGGGATTATCGAACCCGCCCCGCCGGGCAGGTGACCTTGTGTCAAAATCAGGCGAGTCGCCGATACGTCTAGCGAAAGGCGGAAAAGCGTTGCGACTAAAAGCGCAGGTGCGAATGCCGAAAATTCCAGCGGGTCAGAAATACTCACGCTGATCAACAGCACCAATGCCGATCCAAAAATATTGATACCCAGCAGTACGTCCAACAGCCATGGCGGCAAAGGAACGACAAGTATCACAACAATGAACAACAGGACGCCGGCGAATGCGTAGGTGGCCGGACCCTTCACTCTATGGCTCCCGCGGCGGCGAGAGCAGCAACGATCTGGGCAACCGCAATATACGTTTCGCGAGGAATGAGGTGTCCAGCATCGCAGGCGGCGTACAAATTACGGGCCAGCTCAACGTTCTGGACGATGGGAATAGCATGCGCTTGAGCAAGCTTGCGCACCCGCATTGCAGCTTCATCGGCGGAACGCACGAGTACCCGGGGAACTGCGATTTGCGGCGGGTCGTATTGCAGCGCCATCGCTATGTGGGTCGGATTGGTTATCACAAAGGCCGCATCTTTGACTTTTAGCAATGAACCGGTTGTAAAAGAACGGTGCATGGCGCGGCGCCGTCCTCGCGTCATGGGGTCGCCGTCGTGCTCCTTGCGATCGCGCTTGAGTTCATCAAATGACATGCGCAATTTTTTCTTCCAACGCGAAAGTGCAAAGGCAAAATCTGAGCCACCAAAAAGTATGCCCACGCCGCATACCGCAAGGATAACGTGCAATGCATTATTCCAGGCCACGCTTGCGAGCCCGGCGGCGTTAGCGGCACCAACGCCGTCAAGAAATATCGCGCGCAACGCGGGGAGGATGGCGCAGACGCCAGCCGCAAACGCCACTACCGCACGCAGTCCCGAAACAAGGGTTTCGTGTGAAATCATACGTTTGAGGCCATCGGCCGGATGCAGTTTCGATAAGTTGAGGGTAAGGTGAGTAACGCGCAAGCCGCCATTTTGTACCAGCGATATCGCTACCGCGCCGCACGCGGCCGCCGCTGCAGGTACAAGCATCAGTGCGCCCATGATCATGAGTGGAACTAGCGCCGTCGTTTTGCCTAATTGCGACTGCGACGGTTGAGCGCTTAGGGACACGAGCACTGATCCGGCGGCTGAGCCAATCGGGCCTACCACGCCGCACAGTGCCAGCGCTGCACAAAAGAACGCGGTAACTCCTAGGAGTTCCGACGCCCGCGCAACGTTGCCTTCGCGTTTTGCACGTTCCAATCGGCTTGCGGTCGCTTCGAATTGCTTTTCACCGTCCGGCGTTTCGGCCACGATGCTTCATTTCAGAAAGGGTAGCGACAGCCACGGCACAGCGGCGAGGGGGAACGCCAGAGGAACCGCAGCGAGCGTAACAAGCAACGCACTTGCAAACACGATCGGAAACGATAACGTGAAACTCGAAAACCGCGGTATAACGCGTGTCAGCGCTGCTAAAGAAATTTGCACGACGAAAGCCAGCGCAATTGCAGGCCCTGCGATCAACATCGCTGCTTTAACAATGAGTGACGGCAGTGCAATCGCAAATGTAAAGAGCGAGGCGCTTGACACGACGCTGCCCGGTGGCAGGCGTTCCAAGCCGTCGGCGAAAACGCGAATAACAACATGGTAGCCGTCAAACAAAAAGAAACCACCTACGAAAACAAGCGACCAAATTCTTCCGAAGGCACTGCTGGCTAGTACACCTGCACTTGGGACGCTGCCACGAATCCCCACATAGTCGTCCAAAACTCGCCCGCCGGCATAAGCACCATCGTACAACACGGAGGCAGCGATCCCAATCGCCGCGCCAATGCAGACTTCCCCAACGATCGCGAAAACAACAATTATCCCGTTTAAGTCGTGATTCGAGCGTAGTGCAGGAGCCAAACCGAGCGTTAGAACCGCCGCCAAACCCGCACGCATGGACGGCGGAACACTTGGATGGGAAAAACCCGGCGCTCGAAACACGAAGCCAGCACAGCGCGCAAACGTAAAGACTTCTGTTTGCGTCACTGACCGCGCACGATCGACGGAATTTGGAGCAGCGCATCGCTGAATAGTCCTTCACACAGATGCATTCCAAACGGGCCCAACATCGCAAGAGCGACACCGACCGCAATCAATTTGGGCAGCAACGACAGCGTCTGCTCTTGAACCTGCGTCGCGGCTTGTACCACCGCAACGAACGCCCCTATCAGTGTCGCAAGGAAGAGTACGGGCAAGCACAAGACTGCTGCGACGAAGAGCGCTTCGCGCAAGAGCTGATCGAATGCTTCCACGCATTCAATCCTAAAGGCGTACTGTTACAAGATTACGACGCGCTGGTTACTATTGCGGGACGTTGCATTGAAAGCGTAAGATCTCGCCACGCGTTGGCTGCCAAGAGTGCCGAAACGACCGCGCGGGTCGCAGGCGATCTATTAAGTGTATAAAAATGGATTCCCGGTGCGCCGCCGGCCAGGAGCTCGAAACATTGCAACGTCGCATAAGCAACTCCCAAATCCTCGATGGCTTCCGGTTCACCGATGCGCTCGCGCAGCGCAGCCAAGAGCTTTGGTGGAATGCTTGCACCGCACATCGCGGTCATTCGCGCGATTTGCTCGTAGTTGGTGATCGGCATGATTCCGGGAATTATCGGCGTCCTGATCCCAACCGCTCGCGCACGCCGTACGAAGTCGAAGTACTTCGTATTGTCGAAAAAAAGTTGCGTGATGAGAAAGTCAGCGCCTTCTTCGACCTTTGTAAGCAGATTCGCAAGATCGCTTCGAGCATCGACGGACTCGGGGTGTGTCTCCGGATAGCATGCGCCTCCGATGCAGAAATTAAACTCCGACACGAGCATTCTTGTCAGATCTGAAGCGTAGGCGAAACCACCGGGCGCAATGGTGAAGGTCGCGTTGCCCTTGGGTGGATCACCCCGCAGCGCTAAAACATTCTCGATACCAGATTCTGCAAGACCGGTAAACAGTTCCCGCAATTCAGCGCGGGAACTTCCGACGCACGTCACATGCGCCATGACATCGAGCCCGATATCGCGGGCGATGCGCTTGGCTAGCTCGACCGTTCGGGCGCGCGTCGAACCGCCTGCACCATATGTGATAGACACAAATGCAGGGCGCAGATTGCGTAATGTCTCGATTGTGGCGAGCAAAGCCGCCGCGCCTTCATCGTTGCGTGGCGGAAAGAACTCAAACGAAAAGAACGGCCGCAACGAGGCGAGCGATTCACTGATTCGCATGGTGGCATTTTAGCGAAAACTCGAGACGACGCCTCCGCAAACCAGCGCCCAGCCATCGACCATGACGAACAACAGCAGCTTCGCGGGCAGAGAGATTACGGGCGGACTCAGCATAAACATCCCCAGTCCCATGAGGATAGAGGCCACGGCGAGGTCAATAGCCACGAACGGTAAGTACAGCGCAAAGCCGATTGCGAACGCGCTGCGCAATTCCCCAACGACGAATGCGGGGATCAGAACGTAGGTCGGCGACTGATCCGCTGCTTCCGCGGGCCGGCGCGCAACGTGAGAAAACAACGCAATGTCTCTGCCACGCGTTTGCCGCAGCATGAAGCTGCGCAGTGGTCCAGCAGCGCGCGAAACGAGTTCTGATTGTTTGATCTGTCCTCTATTGTAGGGAATGACCGCGTCGCGCTCGATCGCTCGGATCGTCGGGGACATGATAACAAAAGTGAGCACCAACGCCAGCCCAGTGATAACAGTGTTCGGAGGTAGTGAAGCGGCGCCTATTGCCGAGCGCACAAGTGAGAGCACGACCACGATTCGAACGAACGATGTTGACATGACTAGCACGAACGGCGCGACCGAAAGTAACGTTAGCCCTAACAGAAGATCGAGGGGCAGTGTAGCGCGTCCGTGATTCGCAACGGTGAGCATGCTATCCATCGCTATCACGAACGTCCGTTGCGCTTTGCATCAATTCCGTGATGCGCACGCCGAAGTTCTCATCGATCGCGACCACTTCCCCGCGCGCGACGAGTCTGTCTTGCACGAGCACATCTACCGGATTCCCGGCCAGCCGGTCAAGTTCCACAACCGAGCCGTTGCCTAGATTGAGAATATCGCGAACCTTCATCTTGCACTTGCCGAGTTCCGCAGTAATCTGCAAAGGAACGTTCATGAGGAAGTCCAGATGCCGCGTATGATCTTCCACTACTGCTCACCCTTGGATGTTTTTGCGAAGATAAATGCGTTACGCTGTTCGATGGAACCACAATCACCTTGAGCTACCGCGGCTCCTCCCACGGTAAGGTAACCCAAACTTCCCACCTTAGTATTCGTTGGCACAAGCGTACCCGGCTGCAGCCGCAGCAGCGCATCGCTCGTCATTGAGCCGCGGCAAAACTGCGCAGCGACTTCAATCTCAACGTCGAGCAGATCCGAAAAAGCTAGGGTACGCGATGTCCGTTCCACAGGATCTCGAGAGAGCGCTATCCCCAAGACCGCTTGAAACGGCGATTCGAAAACTACCTCGAAATATGTCGTATAGTCGCACAGTTCCGAGCAACGTGTGGGGGCGCTCCCGTCGCGCAAACCGCAGACT
>JALYZK010000155.1 GCA_030945705.1 Vulcanimicrobiota bacterium
CCAACACGCCGCTCGGTACCGCGGCCTTCGGCATCCGGTCAGGACCTACATTAAAGGGTCCGATGCCACTGGAAAGCAGCGCAATAACGAACACAAATAATATGACAATCGCACCGCTATACACGACGATTTGGATAACCGCCAAAAACTCCGCCGACAGCGTAAGGTAAAAAACGGCGAGTATCGCAAAGTGTGCGAGCAAGCCCACAACGCTGTGTACCGGTTTCTGGGCCGAGACCACAAACACGGCGGTTGCAATCAAACCGACTCCGAGAAACCAGAAAAACGTCACCCTGCAAGACCTTTGCGATTTGTTTTTAGGACTTCACCACGCCAAGTTGCGTCATATCCGCTGGCGACATCAACCGTCGATTTTATCTCCGCAACGCGGCCCAAGTCCGCCGGAATGCCGTTGGGTCGCTCGTCGGGTGAGGTGCCTCTTCCCGCTTCGGGCGGCACCAGAAGCCGGTCTTTAGAATAAATAAATGAACCGCGCCGATAATCCGACATTTCGAACCGCGGAGTCAAAACGATGGCATCGGTTGGGCACGCTTCTTCGCACATACCGCAAAAAATACAGCGCAACTCGTCAATCTCGTATCGTGCCGCATACCGCTCGCCGGGCGAGTGGCGCTCATCGGGTGTGTTTTCAGCCCCGACGACGGTTATGGCATTAGCAGGGCATGCAACCGCGCACAACTCGCAACCGATGCAGCGTTCTTTCGCGTCATCATAACGGCGCAGCTCATGTAAGCCGTGAAAACGCGGCGCATGCTGCTTCATAACGCTCGGATATTGTACCGTCGGTTTCTTTACGAACATGAACCCGAAGGTCGTTATCAAACCACGAAATATCGCTCCGATGTTGTACAGTGACTTGCGCGCTGACATCAGTGAGGCCCCCTATCCAACGTAGGCAACCACGACCGCCGTTAGCACGAGATTAAGCGTTGCAGCCGGCAAAAGTACTTTCCATCCGAACGCCATTAGACGATCGTACCGAAAACGTGGCAATGTCGAGCGCAACCAAATGTAAAAAAACACGAAAACTACAACTTTGAGCAAGAACCATATCAGTCCCGGAATGAACGAGAGCCCGAAGGGCGCATTCCACCCTCCAAGAAACAAGAGCGTTGCGATGCACGAGACGGTCAGCATGTTGACGTACTCGGCAATGAAAAATAGCCCGAATCGCAGTCCCGAGTATTCAGTGTGGAAGCCTGCAACAAGCTCCGCGTCAGCCTCAACGAGGTCGAACGGCGCGCGGTTGGTTTCAGCTACCGCAGTTATGATATAGATCGTAAAACCGATGAGCTGCGGGATTACGAACCACAGCCGATTTTGTGCATGCACGATGCCCGCGAGAGAGGTCGTGCCCGCCAATATCAACACGCCGATGACCGAAAGAGACATCGCAAGCTCGTACGAAATCATCTGCGCCATTGAACGAACGCTCCCGAGCAGAGGGAACTTTGAACCGGACGCCCATCCCCCAAGGGAAATGCCGTAAACGGCCATTGACGTCAAGGCAAAAATAAAGAGAATGCCGGCATTGACGTTGCCGATGCTCCAAACATCACCGGGCTTGGGCTCGCTAAACGGTATGATGGCAAATGCGCCAAAGGCCGTTACTAAAGAGATAAACGGTGCGAGCTTGTAAATGAAGGGGTCGGCGGTATTCGGAGTGAGATCTTCCTTAAACATCATTTTTACGGCGTCCGCCGCCGGCTGCAGCAACCCCCACGGTCCAACCCGGTTAGGACCGGGGCGCAGTTGCATCCAGGCCATTACTTTGCGTTCAAGCAGCATCACGTATGCGAACGCCGTTATAACGATGAAAAACAAAATCACCGACTTGATGAGAACGATGAGCCACAGCGGCGCTGTGTTTATCGCGGCCATGAGTGCGCTCATCCGACTGCTCCCACTGCAGCCAATTCGCCACCCGCCTTGCGCACGTTCACAACCTCAACGGGGGCGCCGACAGGCAGCGCGTTAGCCGGCTCATCGGGAAGCCCATCGATCAGTACGACAGTCCCTTCTTCCAGAGCAGGTCGAACTACGACTAACAGATCGTGCAGCGTTTCACCGGTGCTTTTCAAGTCGACGTAGTCGGCAGTTTTCAGTCCCAGCCGACACGCATCAGCGGCCGAAAAAGCGGCTTCCGGCAGGGGACGCAGCGATGCAATGCGATCGTCAAACGCCACCGTGCCGCCTCCTGCGAATATTCGGCTTTCGAAAGCAACGTGCAAGCCGGCGCCGGGAGGCTGCGATACCGCGACGGGGCCACACATTGCCTGAGCTGCGAAGCCAAACGTCAGCGGATCGTGCGCTAAATGCAACAAGGTGCGCTGTTCCAAAATCGCCATTGTTGGCAGACCCACAGATAAAGCCTCCGAAAGGCAAATCAACATTTCGAGATCGCTTCGTGTTCCATCGGGTGGCCGCAAACCGGCATTCACCGGCAGAACGTCGCCGCTCAAATTAATGGTAGTCCCAGTTTTTTCGAAACTCGCACGCGCAGGCAATACCAGGTTGGCAGACTGAGCCGTTTGCGTCATAAATAGATCGCTAACGACGACAAAAGGCGTTTTTTCGAGCGCCCGACAGGCCAGGGCCCCGTCATAAAAGTGCAGCGCCGGGTTCGCACCTAGGATCGAAAGCACGCGCATTCCACCGTTGGCCGCGCGTTCGAACATTTTCGACGTATCCAATCCGGCCGCGGTTTGCGTGAAGCCGGGCCCAAAGTTCGGGTGCATCCCCATTACCTCGGCGCCGCGCGCATTCGGTTGTTCGGCGGGAATGTACGTTACGATCTGTCGATCGCCCCAAACACCGGCTAGAGAGCGTTCAAGCTCAAGACCCAGAGTAAGGTCGATACCGTCCCACACGAAGGCAATGCGCTGGGCACCGTGTGGAATGAGATCCCAGGCTTGTTGCAATGATCCCACGCTTCGGAGCGGGACCGGGTACGGCGCCGCAGTTGATGCGACTACCAGCAGTGTTGCGCCGCGCCGGTATACTGCCTTGCGTATACGTAGGTCTAGCACCGGCGCCGTTTCCGCGGGCGGCTGTCCCAAAAGGATTATTGCCTCCGCGTTTTCGAGGTCGAAATTGGTTCCACCGCGTTTGCCGGGTGTCGCTTGGCGCTGCCGTCCCGCGCGCCAATCAAGATTGGTTACGCCGAGTTTGCGATGCACATCTTGCAAGAGCAACGCCTCTTCGTTCAAAAGGCGGCCACCGCCAATAGCACCGATACTTTGAGTTCCATCCGTCGTGAGTGCATCCTTAATGGCCGCCGCCCACATGCCAATCGCATCTTCCCAATCGATCTCGAGCCACTCGTCACCATTCCGAAGCAGCGGCGTTTTCAAGCGCCGCTCGTCATCATAAAAGCCGACGTTGTAACGCCCGCGATCGCAAAGCCAGCCATCGGAAATTGAATCATCTGTTGCCACGGACATCGTACGCAACACATTACCGTGCCGTTCATCGATATGGAGCTGGCAACCCACGCTGCACTGCATGCACGTGGTCTGCGTGCGGTGCAAATCCCAAGGACGGGACTTGAATCGATATGTTTTCGATGTAAGCGCGC
>JALYZK010000170.1 GCA_030945705.1 Vulcanimicrobiota bacterium
CGGAGCTACTTTGATAAAGACGCGATAAGCACGCTTGCGAAGAAGGTGCAAAGTCGGCGGAAAGGTCACGGCACCGCCGCCGAGGGCGAGGATTGCTGGTGCCTCCTCGACTGCATGGGCAACAGTATCGTGTTCGTAACGCCTGAACGCCTCTTCGCCTTGCGCATAGAAGATGTCGGCAATCGCTCCATGATCTCTTATCACCAAATCGTCAACATCAACAAAGCCTATTCCAAGCTTTCGGGCGAGCCTTTTACCGATGGTGGATTTGCCCGATGCCATGAAGCCGACCAGCGCAATATGTTTTCTCAGGTACGCATCTCAAACAAACGTTCTGCCGCGTGGCCCGAGCGTCGCAGGTTGTCGCGCGTTTCTTCCAGCGAGTCGCCGCCGTATTTCTCGAGCAGCGGTGCAACCAGTGCTAACTGAACCATCGCTTCTCCCACAAGCGAAGCGGCCGGCACAACGCAAACGTCACTGCGTACCACTGAGGCCAGAGCCTCGCTGCCAGCGTGTAAATTCACCGACGCCAAAGGTTTCATCAGTGTTGGAATGGCTTTAGCCGAAATGCGTAATACGATATCCTGACCGTTTGACATTCCGCCTTCAATGCCCCCGGCCCGGTTAGAACCGCGCACGATCTCACTGCCGCGTAATGCGAATGTGTCGTGCGCAAGAGAACCGGGCAGCGCGGCCACGTCCACCCCATCACCAATTTCCACCGCTTTGACGGTTTGCATCGCCATTAAAGCGCCCGTTAGGATGCCGTCCAAACGCGTATAGGGCTGGCGATTTGAACCAACACCAACGGGTAAACCGGTGATGCGGACGATGAATTTGCCACCAAGCGTATCTCCCGCGGCGTTGGCAGCTTGGATCGCCTCGATCATAGCCCGTGACGCTTCCGGATCTGCACAGCGCACCTCGCTGGTCGCCGCGGCTTGGGGATTGGGCGGAGCGCTTTGCGCAGCGTTTACAAGGCCGATGCTGACAACATACGAGTCGGTCGTGATTCCAAGCGCTTGCAAAAATTGAGCGCAAATCGCGCCAAGGGCTACCCGCATCGCGGTTTCCCGCGCGCTTGCACGTTCCAGGACGTTTCGCAAATCACGTTCCCGATATTTGAGCGCGCCCGCGTAGTCCGCGTGCCCGGGACGCGGATTGGTCAGCGGCTCGCCCGATCCAGTAAGCGGATCCATCAGGGAGCGGTTATTCTCAAAGTCCCGGTTTCGAATCATCACTGCGATCGGTGAGCCCAGTGTTTGGGAACCGCGCAAACCGCTGATGAACTCGATCTGGTCGCTCTCGACTTTCATGCGAGTACCGCGGCCATAACCGCCTTGACGCGCTGCCAGAAGTGCGTTGATGCGTGCTATGTCGAGTCTAATATGAGCCGGCAGACCATCCAAAATGCCGACAAGCGCCGGACCGTGCGATTCACCAGCGGTGAGATATCGGAACACACTGGTTCATTTTGCCAGACTCCGGGAGGCTACCTGGAGCGGCGCCGCCCCGCGTCCGCAACCGCGTGTGGAGTGATAAAAACCAGAATTTCATCTTTTTGATGCTGCTGCCGACTGCGAAAAACAGTTCCGAAAATCGGAGTATCCACTAGTCCTGGAAGTTTTGATACCATTTGCTCGTCAATGTCGTGCATTGCACCGCCCAGCACGACCGTTTCGTTACGCTGCACGCGCAATATCGCATCTATCCTGCGATTAGCTAAGATGGGATATCCTGCCACAGTGCCCTGAACGGCTATGTATTCAGAACGCATTTCGGTCGTAACGCTACCGTCCGAGTGAAGGGTTGGAGTTATCCAAAGTTTCACGCCCACCTCAACTACGCGAACCTGCTGGCCGCCAAGTCTTCCGTCATAAAAAACGACGGGATAGTTTTGCCCAATAAGCAGATTCGCCTCGCGACCTTCAGAAGTGAATAAACGCTGCGCTGTCAGTATCTGCGCATTCCCGCTTGCAATCAGCGGCTGCATCCTAGCGTCGATCGCGGTTGAATTTTGCGCCAACGCAAACGTCGCACCAGTGCCGCCCCCATACTGAACGGCGAAGTCTGCGGCAGCCCTTGTCATTTTGAGGTCGGCGATGCGAACCTCAAACATCACTTGGCGCTTGGCAATATCGATACGTGCAACATCCGCTTGGGCCATCTCCTGCGCAGCGTTGTTTCCCGTAATTATCAAGCTGTTTTCCGCTTCCCCAACCAGATAGGAACCCCCGGGAAGCACTGCCCTAAGCTCCTTGAGTGCATCCCGCGCTTTTACGTGGCGCAAGGCGATCCTCTGCACCCGGAAATCACTGCTATTATCGCGGAAAGCGGCGGGCGCATTTGCATGTAGAGGATGACGAACTTGGACGCGATCGCCTCCCGCAGAGCGCCGCCTGGTGACCCCGTTGCTCCCGATAAGCAGAAAATTGCCTTCACGGGTAACGTGTAAGTTCTGAATACGAAGTAAGACGGCGAGCGCTTCATCAAAACTTACGCCGTGAACGTACAGCGTTACTTTTTCCGGCTTCGCGGATGCGTCGATAACGACGTTCCTGCCCGACTGCTTGGCGAGTAGCGTGACGACGTCTCGCAGGTCTGCATCGCGAACATTCAAGGATATCAACTGTCCCCGCGCCACCGCATGCGCGAAACACATCAACACCAGCGCCGCCGTGAGGAGCCACCTCATTTCCTTTTCCCCCTCAGATGCAGCGTGGTACCATCGCTAAATGTGATCTGATTTTCCTGAATCGCGCTGACCAGCATACCGTCAACGGAGTCACCGACCGAGACGGCTTTAACCGCGCCGTCCGCTGAGATTAAGGCACTCGGGTGCTCACCGGTTACCGAGGCCTGCAGTGAAAAATGCATATTACGATGGCGAATGACCCCAGACGTGGATCTATGCGGCGCAAAAGGAACCGCATGAAGCGTCGCGGCTTTTGGCTCATGGGGCGTCGGATGCGCGTTTTCCACCCGTGCGAGTTCTTTGCTGTTTGTGGGTGCATGGTTCTTAACGACCGGGTGATGATCTTCGGGTCGACCGTGAAAATTTTCAATGTCCGTCCAGTGCTCTTTTCGTGGAACAAAACTTTCCAACAGGCGGGAGCCGCTATTCGAGCATGACGCTCCCCCGGGTCTGTTTTGCGAAGATTTCACAATCTCGATCCTCCAAGATGCCAGTATCGCAAGCATACCCAGGCATGCGAGCAGCGAGCAAATGATATGCGCTCTCTTTGTTTCGCCGCAGCTAGCGATGCGTTCGCAGAATGAAGAGCGCGCAGACTGCATGTAATTGAATGAAATCAATAATCTGCAGCCATCCCCCATACACTCAGGCCGATGGCGAGTGACCAGTCGGCTGCGCTCGCTTGCGAGGTCTGTGTGCAATAGGCTTCGCTACTCATGATCTGCGGCATGCACGTGGCAACGAAAACGCCGGTGTGCCGTTCCAATTCGGCAGCTATGCCTTCCAAACGAGATCCATTGCCTACTAAAGTAATTCTTTGAGGTCTCGGCCTTTCTTGGACCATTTCCTCGAAAAGATGCGACAGCTTTAGTGTTAGCGCAACTCGCGCAGAATCGCCCGCACCAAGCGTACCCAGCGTGCATTTGCGCTTTTCAGCGCTCTCCTTGTTGAGGCAAAGCTCACGCTCCACAGCCCGGGTGATCTCCGCCCCACCGCTTAGACAATGTGCAGAGCGCGGAACGGCTTCGCCGTAATAGTGAAGACTCGTTCGTTCATGCCCGATATCAATGACTGCACTGCTGTTTGGAAGTGCCCGCTCGAGGGCCAGACCTTCATGATCGACTGCGACAACCTTCAGACCGGCCTTTTTAAGCGTAAGCAGACGACTTTGCAGTGCGGCCTTACGCACGACACCAAGAGCAAATAAAAACTTCGGTTAGGGATTGGATGAATCCGCAGGACCGCACTTTTTGTGAAATGATCGATGTGCCGTTGCGCCTCTCGTAACGCAGCACGCTGGCGTTCGGCCCGCGATGATCCGGGAAGATGCACGGCTCTCAGTATGGCTTGCGGTTCACCCACCGCAGAAACGCATCGGCGCTCGCGAGTACCGACATCGGCGACGGCTTCACCGATGAGCGCCGCGACGTAATCGGGTTGCCCGGCGGCATCGCACGGAGAGCTGATTGGAATGTCTCGCGCGACGACAGTCCTGACAAGCGGACCTACGCGGCCGTAGGTTGCCGCCGCGACTCGCACGCGCGTGGCGCCGATATCAATGCCTAAAGGTAAAGACCTTTGCTCCATGCGATTCGTGTAGTGCCCCACAGCGTCAAAGCGCAGACATGCGCCGCGACATTTTGGAAAGCGCTGCCTTATGTAAGCGAGAGATTTGCCGTTGGGAGTATCCTAATCGCGAAGCCAGTTCGGACTGATTGTAGCCCTGACCGTAGAGCGCCAGGATGACCGCGCGCTCGATGGAGTTTAGGGCTCGCAACGCGGTTTCAATCAGGAGACGATCGACCTGCGCATCGTTCCCGCACTGCACGGATGCGTGTGTCGCGGGAAGAAGATTTTGGACGCCGTCCAAAGATCCTGGAAAGGTGGTTTCGCGACATCGAATGACTTCTTGGACCGTGACGGCGTCAACGCTCAGAGCCTGAGCGACCTCGCAGATATTTGGTTGGCGTCCTAACCTCAGGGTTAGCTCGTCTTGAGTCTCAAGCCATTTTGGTTCAAGCTCACGAAGTCTCCGCGGAGGGCGCACGATGCGCTCATGATCGCGGACATAATGCATGAGTTCACCGACAATAAACAGCCATGCATATGCTTCAAACGGCGTCTTCCGAGTGGCATCGAACTTGTCGCACGCCTTGATAAGCCCAATGGTCGCGACCTGTTGCAGATCTTCACGTTCAGCTGCGCACCTGACAAATTTTTTGGCGGCACGAGCGCAGAGATACTCGTAAGAAGCTATTACGCGTTCCCGATTCTCAGTCGAACGATCTGCCAACCAGAATTGCAAGGCGATACTGAATGCGGCCATCGTACTCATTTCGTTCGACCAAGCATAACTGCATCGAGCTCTTCGAAACTTGTGTCGCCAAGACGCGCTTTTCGTATTCCATCAATTCGCATCGGCCCATATCCGCCCGCTGCGGCGACATCCGCCAAAGCAGCTTCCGGGAGGCCGGCGTTTATCGCCCCGCGCAACGCTTCATCGACAAGGAGCAACGCAAATATGCCGATTTGCGCAGAATAACCAGTGCCGTTGCAATGCGCGCACCCCTGCGCTCGATATGCATGCGTCATGTGCAACAAGCCGAACTTTTTTTTGAGTTCGGGGGATAGCCGATGCCACCGTCGGCACGCAACGCATAGCTTGCGGAGCAGACGTTGCGAAACAATGCCGCGTAAGGCCGCGGCGAGCTGCGGCCCGGGGGCCAAGTGCATTAAACGCTCAACCGCCGTGGCGGCGTTGTTTGCGCACACCGTTGCCAGCACCATCTGCGCGCGCAATGCGGCGGCCGTGGCGTAAGTTGCAGTTACACGGTCGCGGATTTCATCCAGGACGAGGGCCTTTTGTACCCGGCCGGGGAAACTTCGCTCTTCAACCGAGGCATGCAGCGTTGCGGTCTTACCATTTTGGGATGGTGAGCAAACGACAACCAAACCGTGCGGCGCATGTAGCAGCGCGCGATAACGTTCCAGGAGCAAGCCCGAGATTCCAAGCCGTTCTAAGACGGGCTCTCGTGCAGCGTCGCGGGCCGACGGAATGCACGCCATTGTCTGCGCGTCCAAAGAAAACGACGCCAAATCGGACCCGGTTAACGGATCAAAACCCTCTGCCAGAACCACACCCGTACCTGTCGTTTAAGAAACGATTACAAGGGATACGACCGTACGATTCGTCGGACTCTAGAAATTTCTTACCGCGCACATAAAAATTTTTTCAGTTAAAATATGCGCCTTTGGAATGTCTGTCTGGCTGGTTAACGGGGCACTCACTTCTGTTTGCCGACTGCTAGGGAGCAGAATCAGGCGGCCGAAAACGATGGTTCCACAATTGAAAATACCACATGCGCTCGAGCGCACGGATGATCATAACCCCAGCCGACGCGGTCGTGGCGCTCGAATCAGAAAGCGAAATATAGCGCGAACGCACTGGCCCGTGCCAATGCGCTCGATCTTCAACTCGGTGACTTACCTGCTCACATTGATATGTAACGCATCAACGCCATGAATGAACGCTCGATCGCAAGAAAAACTTGACGCAGATCTCGATCAGCGTTTACGCATCGCTACCGCCGATCACTGCGCCCTCTAGCCGCGATACCGCAAAAACGCGGGGACTTCAATGTCATCCATGTTCAGCGGCGCAACTTTGTCTATGGATCGATCAAGTTGAAAGCCCCGCGTGCTCTGCCCGTTGCCGCTGCCGTGCGAGTGACCAAATCCGGATGCCAGCACCGTGACACGCACTTTGCCGGTCATGTTCGGATCCACCGACGCACCAAAGATGATTTGCGCGTCAGGGTCAACTGCGCGGCTGATCATTTCCGCCGCTTCGTTCACTTCATACATCGCCATGTCGGGTCCGCCGGTGATGTTAAAGATCACTCCGCGGGCGCCTTCGATTGTAGTTTCCAACAGAGGTGACGCGATGGCTTTTTGGGCAGCGTCGGCCGCGCGGTGCTCTCCCGTACCGTCGCCGATGCCCATCATCGCGCTTCCCGCGTCGCTCATTATGGTTTTAACGTCAGCAAAGTCCAAGTTGATCAATCCGGGTTGCGTGATCAGATCAGAAATACCCTGAATCCCCTGGCGCAGCACATCATCCGCATAAGCAAAGGCTTCGTTTAACGGAGTACGTTTTTCGATCACTTGAAGGATACGCTCGTTAGGGATGGTTATCAACGTGTCGACCTTTGATTCGAGCTCTGCAATGCCGCTCTCAGCGACTTGCATGCGTCTGCGACCTTCAAATGCGAATGGCTTCGTGACCACGGCAACCGCGAGTGCCCCAGATTCGCGCGCAAGTTCGGCAATCACAGGAGCCGCACCGGTACCGGTTCCACCGCCCATTCCGGCGGTAATAAATACCAGGTCGGCGCCATCCAAGATCATGGAGAGATCTTCCCGCGACTCGTCGGCGGCTTGGCGCCCAAGATTCGGATTCGCGCCCGCACCCAAGCCACGCGTTAGCCCACCGCCAATGTGGACGGTGTTTTCGGTCAAAGTACTGCGCAGCGCTTGAACGTCGGAGTTCACTGCGAAAAAATCAACTCCGTTAAGCCCTGCTTCCATCATGCGGTTGACGGCATTGCAGCCACCGCCACCGACACCGATCACCTTTATCGTCGCTGCATGTTCCGGGACGTAGCGTCGCGCATCTGCCATGTTTAGTGAAGCCTCTCTAAGCGGCATCCCGAGTTCTCTCGACGGATGCAGTTGTTTAAATTATGTGTCACCTCGAAACTAGTTCCACAATTCCCCCAGCCAGTGTCCAAACTTCGCAAGCGGATAGCCGTTACGTCGTCCATGTCCGTTTTTCGACGCACCTTGCGGGCCGAATATTACAAGTCCCACCGCGGTGGCGTATTGCGGTTGCTTGACGGCGTCCGTCAAACCGGCAATCGTCGAAGGCACGCCAACGCGCACGGGCAGTCCAAAAACGCCTTCCGCCGCACCTTCCAAGCCGCGCAGGTGCGCTCCACCGCCCGTGATGACTAGCTCGCCTAAAATAAGATCGCGGGGCACGTTTTCAATAATCTTGTTCTTTGCAAGACGCAGCGTTTCCGTCACGCGCGGAGCAACGATCGCTCGCAATTGCGCGGTACTGATTTCTTTTATGTTGCGGCCATCGAGCGTTGTCACCGTAAAAACCGTCTCCCTCTGGTTCTCAACGGTTCCGCAGCCATAAGAGCGCTTGATCTGTTCTGCTTGCGCCGTCGTCGTTTTGAGACCCAAGGCGACATCGTTGGTTAGGATGTTGCCGCCGACCGGAATCGTCGATGTATAAATTGCGCCACCGCCACTGTACACCGCTATATCCGTCGTACCGCCGCCAATATCGAGCAACACTACGCCAACATGTTTCTCTTCTTCTAGCAAGGTCGCGGAGCAAGACGCCAGCGGTTCGAACACCAGTCCGGCTGCCTCCAACCCCGCGCGATGCACGCATTTCAAAACGTTGGTGATAACCGTGCTGCCGCCGGTAATGATGTGCGTATCGACTTCCAATCGTCC
>JALYZK010000182.1 GCA_030945705.1 Vulcanimicrobiota bacterium
GCAACAACTCGATTGCTGAATAATTCTTGGGTTAGCCACAGCATCGCTGCGATAAAAAGAATTCCGATAAGCGCCGACAGCGATCTACGGACAAAAAACGAGGTGCCGAAAAATTGTGTCCAACGCCGTTCCATTAAGTAGTAGAGCGGGGGATGATGCGGATCTTCGATGGCGAGTGAATGGATTACGTCGGTTGCAGTTTTCTCCGACTGCGGATTCTGATAGCGACGCAGTTCGGCAACCGAACGCACGCGACCGTCGTACATCTCTCGCGTAAATTCCGCACCGGTATAACCCGCCACACGCAGTGCTGTGATTGCCTCATCTCGCCAGAAAAGCTTTCCCTCGAGATTCGAAAATCGAAAGACTACGCCTAAGATCACCATTGCGGCCGCGCCGAACAGTATCCAGCGTGGCGTTACGCTAAAGGGACTATTGCTGCGGGTTGCCATGAAAAACTCCTCTGTTAGAAACTAGCAGCTGTATTTCCCACTGTGACTGATACCAGTCTTCAGCGTGAATGGAAGTACAAAGACGGTTCATTACAGCTCTCGCATAGGATTTGATTAAACCGGTCGAAGATGCCTTTTCAAGTACACGTCACCACTTCATCCACTCGAATCAACGCCGCACGGAAACTTCCAGCCCATGCTGCAGTCCCAACGCTGTGTGCCGCCACCTCGCAATCAATGCGCTGGCATCTTCCGCATTGAGTGGACCGGAAAAATAGTTCCCCTGTCCATTGGTGCAATTGAGTGAGCGCAATTCATGGATCTGCTCCAGCGTCTCCACCCCCTCCGCCGTCGTTTTCATCGATAAGCTTTGAGCGAGTGAGGTAACCGTTCGAACGATTTCCGGATTCCCGACCGCAGTTCCGGACATACCGATGAAGGAGCGATCGATCTTTAAAGTGTCGACGGGAAACCGTTGGAGGTAGCCAAGTGACGAATAGCCAGTGCCAAAGTCGTCTAAATCAACTTCAATGCCCATTTTTCGCAGCTCCGTCAGCGTTTCTGTGGCGATTTCCGGATTCGCCATGATGGTGCTTTCGGTAATTTCGATGTGCAGGTGCTCGGGACTCAAATCATATTTCGATAGTGCATTCTTGACTTCACTTAGTAGTGCTGGATTCGAAAACTGCTTTGCCGACACGTTGACGCTTATTGGCAGCGGTTGTTCCAGGGCAAAAGTATCGCGCCAAACGCGCGCCTGACGGCTGGCCTCCTCGAGAACCTTTTTACCAATTGCCAGGATAGCGCCGTTCTCTTCCGCAGCCGGAATAAAGGACGCCGGTTCAAGGAGTCCGCGCTGGGGATGCTGCCAACGAATGAGTGCTTCAAAACCACGAAGCTCGTTGCTTCGCAGCGACACAATCGGTTGATAAAAAAGCAGGAACTCACGCCGTTCGAGGGCGCCCTTGAGATCGGTCTCGAGTTGCAGCAAGCTGGCGGCACGCTCGAGGAGGTCTGGGGCGAACACCACGTAGCGTTGTTTCCCAAGTTCCTTAGCGCGATACATGGCGATGTCGGCGTCGCGTAAAACGTCCTCCGGTAAATCATAACCTGTTCGCGTGATCGCAATTCCGATGCTGGCCGAAGCGTAGATCTGGCCGGTTGCGATTGCGAAAGGCGGCGCCAGTTCGATGAGGATGCGCTCGGCGAACACCACTGCATCACGTTCGTCCTCAATGTCGTCGAGTAGGATCGTAAATTCATCGCCCCCGAGGCGAGCCAAGGTATCACCCGGACGAAGACAGTGCTCTAGCCGCCTCGCGACAGCGACAAGCAGCAGGTCGCCGGAGAGATGCCCGAGACTGTCATTGACGAGTTTGAAGCGATCGAGATCCAAGAACAGGACGGCTGCAAAATGATCGTTCCGGCGTTGCATGCGCGCGATCATCTGCTTAAAGCGATCCATGAATAGGGCGCGGTTCGGAAGTCCCGTCAGCCCGTCGTGGGAGGCGACGTGCAGTAATCGTTGCTCCGCAATCTTGCGCTCGGAATTTTCCTCCTCGAGCGCTTGCGCGCCGCGTCGCAGTGTCGCATTGGCGGCGGTTAAGTCACGCGTGGCGGCATGCGCGATCATGCCTGGGAGTACGAGTCCCACACCGATCGTCAGTAAAGCAAGCACGACGAAGATGTCTTGGAGCGTCGTAATTCTGACTGCGTCGCCGTTCGTGATGCTCCGGATAGCGATGTAATAGCCGGCGCCATCGATTAAGAGAACCGCTACCATTGCCTGCGTCAACTTCCCGTGCAAGGACGCCGTCATCCGGCCCGAACCCGCGCGGCGCCGGTTTTCTAAAGTCCTCCATGCGTAGAGTCCAGCACCGGCATAAGCAAACACGATACCGAGTATGACCGTTGCCAGCCCGAACTGTTCGAAGCCAAGTACCGCGGAAGTCAGCCAGACGGCCGCCGCGCAAAGACCGAGCGTAATTGTGCCGCGCGGCGCACGGTATGGGCGCTCTCTGTGTGGAGCATCGCGCCGCAGCAACCAAACCGCGACGCTCGCTAAACTGATTGCGATCAAGTAGGTGAAATTCGCCGCGGCGATCAGCCAAATCGGGTCGCCAACCAGCAGAAAACCGATGGAAGCGCCGGCCGTAATTAGGGTTGCGGCCCAAGGCACGCCCTTGCTTGACCGCAGCGCCAAGAATCGCGGAAAGATACCATCGTCCGCAAGCTGCGATAGTGTTCGTGACGCGCCGGCCAACGGTTGCAGCGTGCCGTGAAACATGTTGAAGACCATGAAACCGAGCGCCATGGCTTTGGCGAGCGATCCGAATAACGGCGCAAAGGTTGGCCCGAGCTCCAGTGCCAAGTCGCGTCCTAGGGCATCGGGCCCCAGGACACCAAGTAAAACAATCGGGAGTACGATAAAGTACAAGCCCGCTATGCCGGCGCTCGCGTACATTGCGCGCGGAACGTTACCCACCGGATCCACCATCTCGCCGACGTAGCAAGCAGCCGCCTCGAAAGCGGGCGCCGCAAAACCGATGAGATACAGTCCGGCCATTAACGACGTGAGGCTGCCGAACCAACCGG
>JALYZK010000201.1 GCA_030945705.1 Vulcanimicrobiota bacterium
CATCGCAATAAAAATTCGGACGCGGATTTAAATCTTGCGTTATCAAGCATGCTCGATTTCACCCCTGCCCCGAAGCTCGATGGTTTCACACAACCCAAAAAAAACACGCGCAATGCCTACATCGAAACTTCAATGGCAAATGCGAATGCGGCGTTGGCGCTCGTCGTTTCGTCCCAGGGCTTCAAATCAGTCATTCTGTCTACCTTCTCGGCGGCATGACTCAGGGCTACACGAAAGGAAGTATTCCCAAAGTACAGCCTAAGTACCGACTATTTAAGAGAAACTAGCTACCTGCAGAGAAGAAGAAGCTTGTAGATAAAAGGCGTTAGAACATCGTGTGTGGCCGACCATGACTGGGGGTCAAGGGGTCGCAGGTCAAATCCTGTCAGCCCGACCATTACACGAATATTTGTCCCTTTGGCGATGGAATGCTCTCCATTGATTACGGAAGCGAATGTGAGGAGATTGTATTTTGCCGGTCCTTACCATCGCGGCTGCGGCGTGTTGCCTCCTCACCGGAAGCGTTCATTCCTCGAACGGTGCTGCAATTTCCGATGCGCGCCTTTATCTCCATGGGACCGTGAATGCGACAGCTCAAAGCGATCCTGCCGGCGCCTTTACTTTGAGGGTTTCACCTGGACGCTACGAGTTCACCGCTTCCGCGAGCGCATACCGGCCGATTAGCATTGCGGACCTATCCATCGATCACGACGCGCGTCTCGACGTGACGCTAAAGCCGTTTGATGCACCTAACGCATCATCGGCAGCGTGCGCGTCGATGGCAGACTTGCGTTACCACGGGAGGTCATTCCGAGCGCAGACATTACGAGAAACGATATGGAACGGGCTGGCTACAATCGGATAGTCGATGCCCTCGCAGACGTACCGTCGCTCACCTTCGAGCATCCCACCGGTGGCGCGTCCACTACGCCCAGTGTAGTCGCTTTGCGAGGCCCTGATCCCTCCGAGACGCTTATCGCGCTCGATACGCAAATTCTTAACAACGGCAATACCGGAGATTTAGATCTTTCGCGTTTTCCGGTGGCAGCGTTTTCGAATGTCGCAATTACTGAGGGATTGGGCCCCAGCGACAGTAGTGGTAGCAATACCATCGGCGGAGCACTCAACCTGGTCTCGCTTGCGCCCACGCGGGATCCGCATCACGCGTTCTCGCTTTCGAGCGGCTCACTCGGACGTTCGCAAGCGTGGTTTAATGCAACCGGCATAAGAAGCAGGTTTGGTTATGCCGCGGCCTTCGATGACCAGCAAGAGCGTGGGTATGTCGATCAAAGCGTTGTGCTTTGCCAGGATGGTTACGACTCAGCGCTGACGCAGCCGTGTGCGCGACCCGTTCCAACCCGATTGGCCTCGGCCACCGGCAGTCGAGCCGCGCTCGGCCACATAACGTGGACCTTCTCCCAGCGCGCCGACATCGCCCTGCGCGCATTTTCATTGAACAATTCCCGTGACCAAAGTGGTGCCTTGAACACCCCCGTGAGCCCCAATGACCAAGCCCCGGGCGACTATTTCATTGGCCCCGGGAACGCCACAATGAATCAGAACATTCGCGCATACGACCTGCGCGGGCGTTTGCCCCTTGGCGCCGGGTCGCTTGTGGGTGATCTGAGTGCTTCAAACAATTCGGTGGGTTTTATTGGAACCGGCGCATCGCCGTATGATGTAACCCATCAGGACAAGCGTCAGACGAGTGACTTGTCGTGGCAACGCGCGGTGGGCAACGCGGAAATCGCCCTCGGCGGATACCTGCGCAGTGAATTTTTGCGCGCAGACGGCATTAACGGCCCGCAAACTCAAGCGATCGCCTCGTATTTTGTGGGCGGCGCATTTCGCCCAACATCAAAAACTGCGCATCAGCGCGGCTGCATACGCCTCGCACTACTCATCGTTTGGCTCGAACGTCGACGGGCGTTTTGGGGTGCTGTATGATGTGAATCCAAGCAGCGTCCTCCGCCTTTCCATTGGCACCGGTTTTCGCGCTCCGCTTATGATTGAGCGATATGTTTTTCCTGTCGATCAATTGCCGATGGATCAAAACTGCGTTGCACTCGGGCAAGGCAATCCCAATGAGAAACCTGAGCACGCCACTGAATATGAGCTTGGGTACTCCAATAGATTTGCGAACACCGCCGTCTTGGATGCATCCTTGTACCGCACCATTCTGCGCGATCCGATCGAAAATTTCTATCCGCTGGGCGCAAGGTGCCCCGCCAAAAATCCGCCGCTCCAATCGTTTCCGATTAATGCTGGGAATGTTGTGTATGAGGGCGCGCAGGCCCGCTTCGTGCGGCGCTTCAAACATCTATCGGTAACTGCGCAATATGGACTAAATGTAGCGTATCCCCGAAGTTTGCCGGCGATTGTGCTAATCCAACTTCCGGTGCCAACCTGGGTGAAAATCAACAGTTCCTCGGCATTCCTCAGCAGGCAGCATCCCTCCGTGTGGATTGGCGAAACAGCGATTGGCATGCGGGGATCGATACGACCGTGCGGGGCAAGAATAACGAGCTGCACCAAGGACCGTTCGTGATGATGAATGGTGCATTTGGACGCGAATTTGGTAAGGTGGATATGACGCTCGCAGCCACGAACCTCACCAACGTCGTCGCGGGGAAATTCACGTTAGCGGGGCGCGGCGAACCGTATCGCAGTATCACCGGGCTGCCCCTTCGGACGGATCGCTTTTTCATCGAACCCTTCGCACTCCGTCTCATTGTTACGATCCGCCAATAGCTCTTATGTTACGCTGTGGGGGCTGTTGATGCATGGTATACCGCTAAAGAACCCGTAAGCGCGCGCTCTACGTGCGAGCATGAACAAAGATCGTTGTGAGCGTTGCGGCGACGACATCCTCTCCGGAATCCGGGCGCTGAGCTGCTCGAACGGATGCACGTTCTGCCAAGCCTGCGCCGCTGATATGTCGCAAACTTGCCCAAATTGGCGGTCTACTCCAGCCGGTCTAATGAATCGGCCGCAATCTGAGGAGAAGCTACAGTCCGTCGCTCTGGAAAATAACGACTCGCCGGCCATCAGGATCTAAAAAGGTTGCGCCCCGGCGATCCCAGTATGGATTTTGCGACGGCACCCGCTCGGCGCCTGCATTGTCCAAGGACGTCACCATTTCATGATAATGCAATTGGTCTGGAACATACAGGACTAATAATGATTCAGCACTCCAGTCGGGCAAAGGACGACCACGTTCCTCTTGAGTGAATTCAATGTGAAAGCCCGCATCAGGAAAAGCATACATGACCCCACTATAGCCTTCGTGAGCGTCAAATGCACCGATCTCTCGTAAACCTAACGTCTTGCCATAAAAGACCTTGACGCGATTGAGGTCCGCGGTTGGTTGTGCGGATCGCACTTGGACAATCATTAAGAGATCGTGTGGGAATGGACCCCGAGTGCATCCCGGGGGGATTCGGGTCGGGGGTAGTCCCACAAGTCATCCACCATTGTGAGAGTTTGAGTGCTCAAATCCTCCTCCACGGCTTTTGCAAAAATTTCGGCATCTTCGGCATCATCGGGAAGCGGCGTGTGAAGTGAGGCCCATTGCTCCCGCGACGGCCACAGCGCGATTGCAATATACGTTCCATTCTCGGCTTTGTATAAGCGCGAGCCGTATGAGCCTAAGAATTTGTGAATCTTTACGGTGCGGGCATGCCAGACGCGCAAAAACTCTAACTCAAGTTTAGGGTTGACTTTCCAATTGTAAATCACGGTAAACACACTATGCAAAAACCGGGACAATGATATCGAAGTTGCAATTGCTAAAACGGGAGCGCACCCTCAGTTTAACCGAAGGTTCGTGGGGGTACAAAAAGACGATGACAAATATATTTCGCGCTATTGCGGTTTCGACCGCGCTTTACGCGCTTATACTACTGGCTCCCATACAAACCGCCGCCTTGGCCCAAGGAGGCGGCTCGACCCCTCGCGCAACGATGAGCAGTAGTACTCCGAACAATCCGGATCAGGAGCACCACAATTGGGGATGGTTAGGGCTATTAGGGCTCCTGGGATTGGCTGGACTCCGTCGTCGCACGGACACCACATACACCCCCGACATCAAACCAGAGATGCCCGCTAGATAGAAGCGAGACAGCCGATGTTTCTGTTTTTCAACAATCGAATGGGCTGCGGCGCATCGTTACTGATTAGCGCCGCGATAACGCTTTTTCTGTTGGTATCGTGCGGTGGCTTGCACCTGATAACGGGTCACTAGTCTCTAGCCTCTACGGCCTTGGCAGTATCGAACGTGTCATTAGCTCTTGATAACGGCCTAGCGCCGCGTTCTTGCCATGAACCCTGACTTGAGAGCCCTTCTTTTGTCGAGGGCAACGCCGTGGTTGTGTGATATTGTAAAGTTTCGGCATCATTTTGAGCCGGAGCTAAGCGCTCGGTTGACACACTGAGCTGAATTGTACGGACCGCCATGGTCCAAATAGACTTTGAATTATCTGCCGCTGTAGCGACAATGCTACAAAATCATTCTAACAATGAGCAAAAACGCATCGATATGGTTGTTGAACTTGCCTTGTCGAGGTATTTTGACAAGCGCGAGATAACGAGCTATCGCGATCCCGACCACGGTTTTGTAGCAGCCTTGGCTCCTTGCGTTGCCCGTGGCGCGCGAAGGGAGACGAGAGAAGAAATTGCATTGTGATCGCTGCCTGCGCTGGATTGTCTTCCGAGTTGACCAAGCACGGTAGGGGAAAGTCATTTTGTTCTTCGTGCTCCGGAATGGTTACTTCGGGCCAAAAGCGGACTTAAGCGAATACATCACCGAAGCTAACGCTTTTGCAATCCGCCCAATGCGGCTCCAAGAGAAAACGTTGCGGACGATATGTGGTATAAATATGTTATGAAACGGAGCATGTTGGGTCTCGCATTTGCAGCGGCCGTGACATTGCCCACCGTAGTACTTGCGGCCCCCGTGGAGAAAAATGTTAGCGTTACGGTTACGGGCGGCACACTCGCGGGGACTGTGACGGTGCCACAAGGGGACGGATCCTTTCCTGTGGCGCTTATTATCTCGGGCTCTGGACCTACCGACCGCAATGGTAATGGCCCGCTCGCCCAAACTGACGCATACAAACTGCTCGCTCAAGGGCTTGCCGCCCACGGGATCGCGACCTTGCGTTACGACAAGCGCACGATCGGTGCGAGCAAATTTCCAAGTTTGAGCGAAAGCGACTTACGCTTTGAGGATTTTGTCAACGATGCAGTCACATTTGTCGATTTCTTGCACAAAGATTCTCATTTCACGTCCATCACCATCCTTGGGCACAGCGAAGGTTCGCTTATCGGCATGTTGGCAGCGCAGCGTGATGCCATCGTTTCCTCCTACGTCTCCCTCGAAGGCGCGGGAATGAACGGTGCAGACG
>JALYZK010000233.1 GCA_030945705.1 Vulcanimicrobiota bacterium
CGTCTGAATGGGCCCATTCAAATCTGGATAGAATAACGTACGAGCATACTCTGGACGCGCACTCGGAGTCGACAGCTACGATCCGTTTCATCGATGTCTTCGAGCATACCAGACAGAAAATCGTGCATGAATGTCTCATGCACGCCTGAGGTAGGACCAAACACACGTATTCGCAGACTTACGCTCGAAGAACTGCCTGGAGAACGAGAGCGAGTTTGCGCACTTTTTAAGAGGGTCGGTGTCGAACGCTGATCCAAGGGGCAACATTTGTTTCAAGGAATCCGGTTAAGTGAGGAGGAGTGGTGATGAATCAACGTCCTTTTAAGATTACCGGCATGGACCTGAGCGGTTATATGGTCAAAGATGCGTCCCGTGCAATCGGTTTTTATCGCGATGTGCTTGGACTCGAGCCGGTGATGGTGTATCCCGACAATCGGGGAGCGGAATACGAGCTAGCCGATGGCACGACGTTCGGCCTTTGGGGCGGGGGCGGCGCCGTTATGCCGTTCCAACCCGGTAACGGCATCCTGTTTGCGGTCGACGATCTCGATGCCGCCGTTTTGGCGGTCAAGGCTCGTGGGATACCGGTACACATGGAGCATGAAACTCCCGTTTGCTTCATGGCGATGATCAGCGATACCGAGGGCAACAGTGTATTCTTGCATAAGCGCAAGAGCGCGGCGTAAGGCGCGCATTAAGCAGTCATACCTTAGCGCAAGGGCTGGGTCAACGCGCATCGCACGGACTGCCGGGACGATGGGCCCCGCCACCGTTACGTTTGAGGCGTCCCGGATCGCAACGCGCCAAGATAGTCGCATGAAAATTGCGCCCGGAGGGAATCGAACCCCCATCTGCGAGTTTCGAAGACTCGTGTCTTATCCGTTAGACCACGGGCGCAGGGCGCTCACGTACACTTGTCAGATGCCGAGTTAATTCCCGCAAAAGAGTCGCTGGCTTAAAAGATCTTCCCCAACGAGAATCCATCTACTGTGGTCTCTTGGCTTGGGTAGTGGCTTTCGGCGGACTGAGCGAGATAATCACCCGCAGCTAAAGCTGCGATGGGTTCCTCAACGGTTGTTCGTAACGTCGTGCTCATCGCCGGGCGCGCGCCGATGTAGCGTTCCATCAACCGTGTATTTGCAAGCCATCATTCGTGTTCCGCGACGTACTCCTTTGGGTCTTTGTCCACGGCTTTGACGCCGGTGACGTGGATGGCTTCGAAGGCGGCGAAAGCAGCCGCGAGTTCATGGCGCAGCCGGACGTCGACGTTGCGTCGGAAGTCGGTGAGGCCTTCGCGCTCTTCCTCACCCATGTGGTCGCTGTTCGCTTCGTTTGCGCTGGCGATCGCATTGAACCAACTGTTGCTGCCAACTTCATGGGCCGCGACGGCTGCTATTGCATCGCGGATCTCATTGTGGTCGCGGATTGCGTCCTCGGTTTCATCTTCTGGGGTGTTATTGCCGCCGGCTCCCTTACCCAGACGTAGCAACTCCGGGTAAAAGAGCTGCTCTTCGGCCTCGGCGTGTACTTCGAGGAACGCTGACAAACGGGTCCAAATCGCTGTCAGGCTATTGATCTCCGTGCGTTCTATCTGCTCGAGAATTGCGAAGAGCCGGCGCTGCTCGTGATGATCGTCGAGAATCAACTGGGTGATGTCCATAAGTGTTCTTTCGCCGTCTCATCGATCAAACTCTGGCGAGAGCGATCACGCCGCTGAAGTGGATCTTACCGCACGTTTCCATTTCGCGATTGCGGCCGAAGCATCGGATGCCAATTCCTTAATTAGCTTTTCGACCCACGCTTCGTAATATGTGTAGTCATCGTGAACCGTATCGTAAACGCAATAACGTTGATCTGTTTTGCTGTTTGCGGCCATATCGCTCGTCTTAATTGGTCTGACATTGAAGAAATGCCAAGCCAGCCGGTGAGCTTCCATTGTAAATGTGGGGAACGTTTGCCTGACCAGCCGAACCACGGCCCCCGGCTTCATTCGATCTTGATTGGCTACCGGAATTTGACGATCCCGCACCACAACCATCGCCTTATTGATAGCGGATTGTTGCGCAGCGTCAAGGTTGTCAATGTTTACGAACTCAACCGCTAGATCGGCCGTGGATTTCGGACCAAGTTTAGGAATCAGTACGATTCGGAAATCATAAGCCTGGTTTGCCGCAACGGCTTCTCCCACGGCTCGATCAAAGTCCTCAATATATGAAATCACCCCTTTAGGGACGGTAGCGCGGACATTTTTGATGGATTTGAGTGCTTCATCGTTTAAGTTTGAAAGAAAAAGAGGAAGGTGAAGCTCGTTCGCGAGTGATTCTCTACTCGAAAATTCCTTGGTGAGCGTTTGTTCGAAATTCCTTAGGTAAGCTTGGCATTTTCCGGATACTACCTCCAAGAGCGCCTTGTGCTGGAGTGAGGTCAATCGATGTTCAATCCTGTTGCGCAATCCGGTAAAGAACTCCAGATTCTTACGCAGTGGATCGTTTGGCTTCGGAAAATATCGCTCGATCATCTTTTGGAGTTCCCAGCTCTTTTTCTCGCCGCCAATGCGTACGTAACGACCGTTAGGAAGGCGATAGTGATAATCGATGCCATCACGTCCACACATTGCCTGCAGCAAATGTGTCCACGCGATACTCATGTGAACAAGAAATGCCTCGAGGTTCCGCGGGCGGCGACGTTCGTTGTAAAGATCGCACGCAAGCACAGCCTCCTGCTTAGCGACTGATAGGTGATGCTTGAATCGCGAACGGGGCGCCATCAAATATATAGACAGCAGGAGGTCCGACGCAGTTTCCCAGCGTCCCAGGAACAGTTAAATGTGCATCCCAAGTACGGCCGTTGCGCCGCCTTATGGGGCGCTTGGCCCAGCGGCAAGGTGCGTGACATCATTGACGCGCATTTCACCTCTTGTGCGCCACACGGGACTCGACTTTTCCCAAAATTCAGGGACTGGGCTTCTAATGCTTCGACGCCCTGAACATTTTATGAAACTGTACGCGTTTAGTGTATTCTTCGCCGTTGTACTTGCGACGCAAGCACAAGCTCGAGGTTTCCAAACCGTCCACCACCCCGTGAGTACCAAGAGCGTTGCCGCTCAGGATGCGTTCGACCAAGGCCTTACGCTTTTATACGGATACAACAGAACTGATGCGCGGAAGCATTTCGCAGAGGCCGCTAGACTCGATCCCCACTTAGCAATTGCCTATTGGGGTCTTGCGGCCGCGTACGGACCAAACATCAACGTTCCCATGTTTCCGGGGTTCTATCGGCGCGCGCAAATAGCGCTGCGCGAGGCAGAAAGACTGACGCGTTACGCCTCACCAGCAGAGCGTCTCTATATTAGGGCGTTAAGCGTGCGCTACCCCACCGGAAAAAGCGACTCCAGGGATCCGGCATACGCAGCGGCCATGCATAAAGTTGCCGCGCTTCTGGTTGCGGATTCGGACGCTCAAACACTGTACGCCGAAAGCATCATGAATTACGCACGGCTGTATGATCGGACCAAGAAAGTCCTAACCCCAGAAGGGGAGGCAGCAGACCGGGTATTACGCGGCGTGCTCAGCAAACATCCGCATCATATCGGTGCGAACCACCTGCTGATTCATGCCGACGAAATAATGCGCCATCCCGCGGACGCAGCTTCCGCGGCGCGTTATCTCTCGACCATCCATCTTGATGCCGGAGAATCACACCTCGTCCATATGGGCGGTCATGTCTTTGCGCAAATCGGTGACTGGCCAGCGATGCTGGCGGGCAGCAAAATCGCCACGGATGACGATCTAATTGAGGAACGACGGGTTCCCAACGACCCCGAAATTACTACCTATCACCGGCACAATACCGACTTTCTGACGGGTGCGGCCCTCATGATGGGCGACGACCAGGCGATGCATTCGGCCGCAAGGGAACTCGCACGAATCAACGCGCCGGCGCTTGCACTATACTATCTGCGCGTGGGGAATTGGAAAGGCGTCTTGAATCTGAAACGACCGGCCGGTCCGGATGGGCGAGGCCTGTGGCTGTTTGCGCGGGCGATCGCCGCCGCTCAAACCGACGACAATGCTTCGTCTCAAGCGGCCGTCCGCGAACTCGATAGAGAGCGGAGAGCCTCGCCGCAGAACGACGATCTTCAAATGTTTTCGAATCTGGCATCCGCTCGAATCCATGCATGTTCCTCATCCTCGGAAGCGCTCTTTAAATCCGCGCTCAAGCTACAGCGAAGCCGGTTTTTTGAAGACTATTTCATTTGGTACTTCCCCGTGGCTCAATGGTATGGAGAATCCTTGATGGCGCGCGGCGATCTATCGAAGGCCCGCAGCGTGCTTCAAAGCGCGCTTGCGTCCGAGGTTGCTAATCCGTACATCACTGAAGATCTTGCAAGGGCGGACGATCGGCTTGGATTGAAGGCGAGCGCTGCATCAAGACGCGCCGCTTACGTCGCCACATGGAAAGCGGCCAGGTCTCCGGGTTTGGAAATTACCTGTCGTCGCTTGTGACATCCGAAGCGCTCCTAATGCGCGACGATGGGAGTTCCTTGCGCGGAAACCATGTGCCAAACACCCTCCTTCCGCACGAACACGTGTGTGTAGCGGCTGCGGGTTTGGAACGGCTTGTCGAAGAGGGCGCCTCGCAAAACCGTCTGATTGATGATGATGCCGGTGTCGCCATAGATCCGAACGTGCGCTTCGTTTGCATCTCGCTCGACTGCGGCAAATGTGAGTACGCCGACGCGAATGCCGTCGATCAGGGTGCCCTTGGGTGTTGGCGTTCCACTCATGACATCCACGATCACGAAGTCGTCAGACAGCAGCGCCTCGAGACTCGGAATATCGCCCGAGATAAGGGCGTTGAAAAACCGCTCGTCAGCGGCAAGCGGCGTTTCGTTTTCAGTCATGCGCATAGTCTTATTCTAGCGAAGATCAACACCTGGGTGCTTTTGCAGGTCTTAACGATGCTACCTCTCAAGGAATGAACATGACGGATCAACACAATGGGATTACGGCTCTCGGTGCACGCGTGCACATTTTCGTGCAGCCAGATGTTCGGGCAAGATTTACCTCACTCTTTAAAGACGTGCTCGGCTGCGACGTTGTGGAGCTCGACTTCGGGTTGCAACACCCGATCCTACTGGTATCGTTTGCGGATGGTAGCGCGTTCAGCGTTGAATTCACCAAGCGCGCTCCCGAAGAGTACTTAGGCAAAACTATCGATGACGAACATGCTTTTCGCGGCGCCTGGATTGAGTTTCGGACCGACGACCTTCCCGCATATCAACAGAAGTTGCGGGATGCGGGCGTTCCAGAATTCCGCCACCCTGGTAGCAAGCACGTATATTTCAGCGCCCCGGGCGGACAAGTATTCCGCTTGTTGGACGTCTCTTACAACGGTCCCTAAACCCTACGACTGTACCATAAACGGGCCCATTCGTTCGCCGGCCCGGAAGCGTTGACGAAAATGCCCGATAGAGCAGACACAGCTCGGAATGTGCACCGTTGAATTCATCACAGCGCCACCGCGATGCGCTCTGAAAGCTTCCCGGATCACCGCGCCGTGATGGCAGGGACCATGCGGGAAGCGGCGCTTTCACCGCCCAAACGCTCGCAGCATGCAAAAAACCATCATTGAAGGAATTTGGATGTGGTCGGCATGGCAACCCGACCGCAACGTGTTTTTCAACTCGTACTTCATTGGGCACGCCGACGGCAACGTGGTTATCGATCCGCTGGCGCTCGACGAACGTGACACGGCAGAAATCGAGGCGCACGGTGGCGTTTCCTGGGTCGTGATTACGAACCGTGACCACCAGCGCGCGAGCGCCCAGATCGTGGACCGCTTTCGCGCGAAAGTCGCTACGGGCGCACGCGAAGCATCGCTGCTACGTCTGCACGTCGATCGTCTACTCGAACCGCGCGAAGCAATCGGACCTGCAGAGGTGATCGCGCTCGATGGCTTCAAGACGGCGGGCGAGATTGCTTTGTCTTTGAACCCGTTGCGAACCGTCATCGTGGGCGACGCACTGTGGGGTGATCCAGCAGGATCCCTGCGGTTGATGTCCGACGACAAACTCATCGATCCCAGAGCCGCTGCGCTGTCGCTGCGCGCCCTTCGCGTTGAGCGTCCAAAGCACGTTCTGGTCGGCGACGGCGCACCGATCTTCGAGCACGGCTACGAAGCACTGAGCACTTGCCTCGACGCGCGCAATGCGCCGGTCAACATCGTAAACTTTGATGAACTCACCTACCGCTCGTTTCCCGGTGATCCACCTGGATACAAGAGCACGGCAGCTGAAGTCGGTTATCTACTTGGTGCGACCTTGCTCGGCTATCAAGCCGCGCAGGTGCCACCCGGCGAATCTTTTTGTCCGACCCACTGGCACGCGGGCGACGAGGAGCTCTTTATCGTCTGGCAAGGAACGCCGACACTACTTTCCCCGCGCGGCGAAACACCACTGCGCCGCGGCGACATCGTCTGCTTTCAAACTGGAGCAGGTGGCGCGCACAAGGTCATCAACCGTACCACGGCGACCGCGATTCTGCTCATGATCGCAAGCGGAGGGGCCGTTGATGCCTGTTTTTATCCGGAGTCACGCAAGGTGCTCGTTTGGCCCGCCGACGTCATGGTGCGCAGCGAACCACAGCTCGACTACTATGACGGTGAGGCTCTTTGAACTCGGCTCGGAGCGGCTGAATGAGGCTTATACGGCGACGGGCTCGGAACGCTGCTCAAACGATGGGCTATACGAACCCGTGGATGCCGCCGCGTTGCAACGTGACCGCTGAGCGATGATGGATTGCGCGCGTTCGACTTGCTGCGGATCGTCACGCCATGCCACAAGCGCGTTTTGTTGAATCGCGCGTCCGAATGAGAAGGTGAGCGGCCAGGGACGGTATCGTTGTGGAAGTTCGTTCATAGCCTGTAAATGGCGCGTTGCAAGAACGTCGTCTTGTCCCCCGGAGAGAAACGCGATTCCCGCAACGGCAGCCGGCACGGTTTGGGCCAGCACATCTACGGTTGCTTGAGCAACAGATTCAACCGTTCCCTGGACAGCGTTCATTCCGGGAGTCACCATGTTCGGCTTCAAAACCATCGCGCGCAAATCAACGTCTTCCGCGACCAATGCTTCGAATACGCGCAAGAGCGCCGCTCGCGTGGCGGTCGCGCAGCGCTCGAGGTCGTGCGTTCCATCGGACAAAACTTCCGGCTCGACAATCGGCACGATACCGCCTACTTGGCACGTTTTCGCGTAGCGCGCCAATGCCTGCGCGTTGGCCGCGAGCGCCCGCTGCGTGGGAGAGTCCTGAGAAATGCCGATCACCGCTCTCCATTTGGCGAATCGAGCTCCCATGCCGCGATATTCCTCGACGCGGCGTTGCAAACCGTCCAATCCCTCGGTCACTAATTCACCATCGGTTCCTGGAAGCGGTACGGTCCCCGCGTCGACCTTAATCCCGACTAACACTCCAGCGTCCTGAATGATCTCGACGAATGCAGCGCCGCGCGAGGTCGATTGACGAATCGTTTCATCGTAGAGTATCGCTCCGCTAATCCAATCCCCCAATCGCGGAGTAGTCAACAGTACTTCACGATAGGCTCTGCGCCGCTCCGGTGTAGTTTCGATTCCCAGTTTCTCAAAGCGTTTATTACAAGTGTTGTTGCTTTCGTCCATGGCCAGGATGCCTTTGCCGGGTGCGACCATTGCGTTGGCTGTCGAAACCAAATCGTAGTTGTTCATGCCACCTCCGCGGCCAATTCCGGTGCGTGTTGTGTGACCCGCGCGAAGTGCGTGCGTGGATCCAGATCGTGTTTTGTTGTTAGCGTGCGCATAGTGTGGGTAAATGTGGATACGATGATCGATTCGGTGTAGGCGAACGCGTGTCCATACCGCACGCCGCCAAGCAGTTCGCCGTCCGTAACGCCGGTGGCGGCTAGTAGCGCATAATCAGAACGGCACAAGTCATTGAGTGTCAGAAGCGCGTCCGGATCGATGTCTTCCTCGCGCGCGATTTCCCGGTCTCCGTCGTCGCGAAGCCACAGGCGGCCCTGCATGTTACCGCCAAGTGCTTTCACTGCGCAGGCTGTCAACACGCCTTCGGGTGAGCCCCCGATTCCCATCAACATGTCCAGCCGGCCGCGGTCTTCCAGCACGGCAATAATCGCCGTTGCGACGTCGCCGTCGCTGAAGACGCGCGTTCTCGCGCCAACCTCGCGAATCTCGCGTAAGATTTGTTCATTGCGCGGGCGATCGAGCAGTGCAACGGTAATTTCTCCCGGTGCGCGGCCTAGCGCGCGGGCCACGGCGAGCACATTTGAGCCGACGTCGGCATCGAGGCTAACGCTTCCGCGCGCCTTTGCGCCGACGACAATCTTGTTCATGTATGGAACCCGCGTGCGAAAGAGCGAGTCTCGGGTTGCGGCCGCGACTACTGAAATTGCTCCTGCGCCACCCTTTGAGGCAAGAGTCGTTCCGTCAATCGGATCGACTGCGATATCGAGCGCGGGCCCGTCCCCAGTCCCTAAGCGCTCGCCATGAAAAAGCATCGGTGCTTGGTCTTTTTCTCCTTCGCCGATGACGACCGTACCGTCAACGTCGACGTCGGAGAGCGCCGCACGCATTGCGTCAACGGCGAGCTGATCGATGCCATTCTTGTCGCCGCGGCCGACGAGTCGTCCCGCGGCTACGGCGGCGGTCTCGGTTGCTCGCACGAACTCGAATTCGATACGGGCGTTTCCTCGATCGTTCTTCGCAATCATGACGCCGGTTCGTCCCTGCCTATCCCGGAATCGCCTCCCACCGTAGTGAGGAGGCGCGCGCTGGCTTCTCGCCGGCGCTGGTCCTGCTCCATTGCCGCTCCTTAGGGCGCCGCAAGGCGCCGTAGAGCGGATTATACCGTTATTGGGCCTCCCGCGTCGAGCAAATCTGCGTTTTCACCCTGAGCCTTCTTGAAGGGTCGGCGTTTCGGATAGCTCCACGCGCCAATCGTTGCACCGCATAAAACTTCCCTTCGGATATTCAAAAGTGCATTCGCCTACGTTGGTAAAGCCTACTTTTTGACACACGGCGTTCGAAGCGGGATTTGAAGTCGACGGGAACGCGTGTAGAAATCGGTGTTTCCGGCGGTTTACCGCCCGCTGTATGATGCCGAATGCGGCCTGCGTGGCAATGCCGCGGCCCACGTATTCG
>JALYZK010000017.1 GCA_030945705.1 Vulcanimicrobiota bacterium
AGTCTCGTGCATCGCTCCCACTGGGACCATCGCTCTCGTAATGGATTGCGATACAACTGGCATCGAGCCGGACTTTGCATTGGTGAAATTCAAGAAGCTCGCCGGCGGCGGTTACTTTAAGATTGTCAATCAATCAGTGAAGTCGGCGCTCCAGCGGCTTGGATATACGGCCGAGCAGATTAACGCGATCCAAATTCATGCACGAGGCACCGGATCGCTCGAAGGGGCGCCCCACATTAATCGCGCCACCCTGAAAGCCCGCGGTTTCGATGAAGTGACGCTCCATAAAATCGAACTACAATTGGCCGGAGCCTTTGAATTGCCGTTTGCCTTCAATCACTTTGTCTTGGGTCGTGAGTTCTGCACTACCACACTCGGTATCAGCGAAGCCCAGTTGAGTGATTGGAACTTCTCGATCCTGCGCGACGGATTAGGCTTCACGCAGCAGCAAATTGAGGAAGCCTCGGATGTCATTTGTGGACGGATGACTTTAGAAGGTGCGCCGTTTCTCAAGGACGAGCATATGCCGGTCTTTGACTGCGCGACGCCTTGCGGCAAACATGGCTCGCGCTTCATCCGTCCACTGGCGCATGTCGACATGATGGCTGCCGCGCAGCCCTTCGTGTCGGGCGCGATCTCAAAAACGATAAATCTTCCGCAACCCGCAACGATTGCAGATGTTAAAGAGGCGTACCGGTACAGTTGGGAACGGATGATTAAAGCCGTCGCACTGTACCGGGATGGTTCGAAGCTTTCGCAGCCGCTCGCGGGTACATACGATCTGGGCGGCGATGCAGAAGCGGAAAATGACCAACCCTATCAGACGCCCCTGAAGATTGCCGAAAAGATCGTTTACCGGTATATCGCCAAGCGCCGGCGCATGCCCGATCGCCGTAGCGGATACACGCAGAAGGCGATAGTGGGCGGCCATAAAGTCTACCTACGCACCGGGGAGTACGAAGATGGCACGCTAGGTGAGATCTTTCTTGACATGCACAAGGAAGGTGCGGCGTTTCGGTCGTTGATGAACAATTTTGCGATTGCGGTCAGCTTGGGCTTACAACACGGCGTTCCACTAGAAGAATACGTTGAAGCGTTCACCTTCACGCGTTTTGAGCCCAACGGCCCCGTAGTCGGACACGAAAACATCAAAATGGCAACCTCGATTCTCGATTACATTTTTCGCGAAGTAGCGGTGAGTTATTTAGGGCGCTACGAACTCGCTCAGGTGCAACCGGATATGTCCGTCGACGCGATGGGTCCGGAACCGGAGTACACCGGCGAAGAGGAAGGTGAAGTTCGCTACACTTCGGCCGAAGCGGCCGCTGCTGGCGAAAAGATGCATCCGATGAGTAGCCATCTGAAGCCTACGATGGCTGCAATACCCGCGCCGGTGATCCCACCGCCGACAGCGCAAACCTCGCAGGTTCTAGTAGGGCTCAGCGTCACAACAAACGGCAATGCCTCGCCGGGGCGCGCCGAACGCGCCCGCGTGGCCGTCGCAAAAGGCTACGAAGGCGATCCATGCCGCGATTGCGGACAGTTCACGATGATCCGCAACGGCACGTGCACGAAATGCGACAGCTGCGGAGCCACGAGCGGATGTAGTTAGGAACGAGTCATTACCGGGTCCTTTTACTCGTCTTGGAAGTCTAAAGTCCACTGCGCCGGTGGAATCTTCAATGTTGCTCAAAGCGCCAAAGCTGGAGACTCCGGTAACATCTTTAATGGTCGTTGCTCCGAGCGACCTCGCCTTCTGCGTCGACTGTGCGACATCACCAACATTAACATACGCGATCCACGTGGAGGGAGCACCAGCCATCGGATGTTTCCATCATGCCGCCCCCCGTGCGCAAATTTGTTTGCTCACAACGGTCAATTACCAAGAACGGCTTCCTTTACGTCCGGAGCTGTGGCCACACCGAAGAATCGATAACTTGAGGGCGGAACGGCACTGGCGCGGAGAGATGTTGGATGATCCATGCTCCATCGCGTTTTGCGAACGTAGCGATTAAAGGACTCGCAGTCGGTGCGAGAATGACGCTATGCGATCGAAGGATCGCATTGTTGGACCAGGAAGCAACTTGACTGGGGCGCCATTGAAAGCCAACGCGGAAAGCTTCCGATGCACTAGGACGGTAACCGTGTCGCTCTAGCTGAATTGGCTGGTTCCACACAACACGCTGGGGAACGATTAGCGAATAGCAGAGGTACGGCCAATGCTCCGGATTGTTTCCGTATTGGTTTTCATCGAAATAATATGGCAGCGCTCGAAGTGTGAGGCGGTAGCGAAAACCACCGGGGACGCGTCTGCTTTCCAGCATTCCCACATGGGCCAGTTCGTTGAGAACTTCGAAAGTTGCTCGAACCGCGGGACGCTGTAAGTCGCTTGTTTGTACGCTCCCAAGCCACAAAGGCCGCAGCCAGGAATTCGTTTCTTGTAATTCTGCGCTATATCCGGGGTAGTAGGTCCCGGCAACCGGAACGGGTGCCCATCCCAACGGCACGCATTCGTGATATTGGTTTGCGACCTGTGACCTGAGAGCATGCATGACGTACCATTGATTGGTTGGCGAACACGCACCGAGGGCGGCGATAGCTAAGACCGCGCAACTGAAGCCTTTCAGAGGAAACAGGCGGCGAACGTTGGGCGCGCGGCAGCGGTTTGCGCGGACGGTCACGGTGGTGAGGCTAGCGGCGGGGGCGTTTTACACAAGGTATTCTGCAAAGCGGCAATCTTCCAGCGCTCCTCATCCGCAATTATCATCGCAGTTGCCAGAGTGTGGTGATGACCGCGCATCGGACCAACATCCATGTGCGGGTCCGCTCGTATATGCGCGATGATGACAGCGGGCGGAGCTTGCGCGAAGCGACTACCGCGAACAGGCAGTCGCTGTTGCGATAGATCCCGTCGAAGATTGTCTGGTGGGAACCGGCTATCGCCACTTCGCCGAGCGAACGGATACCGAAGATGTTTTATCAAATCCGCATCTTTGGAAAACTGTCGCGCGAACGCTGCTCCGTCGCGCGCGGCACAAGCGCTGGTCAGGCGCTCAGCGATTATATCGGCGGCCCTAGTGACTTCGATCATCGGATGATTTCACCATGAGTTCTTCAATCGATCTCAATAGATTTCCTCATTTGTCGCGGTGGCGTTATGTGACTCCCGTTCGCCAGCGCTTGCGGAGTCGCGCGCAGAAGACCGCGAGCATCGTGGCTGCAACAACGTAGGGCGCGAACACCAGAAACCACAACAAAGCTTACGAATGTCGGATTCGGTGCGGCGCAAGTTGCTCAAGCGCGCCGATGAATCCGTGATGTCGCCGGTCAAGTCGTCGGCACTCACGGACCGTTGGCGAATTCTACCCACCTGGTTGACCGCGCTCATCGTCCCTGCGAAGCGATTCGCTGGGACACGAATGTCCATGTCGGCGCTCGCCTTTGCAGCGGTTGTGCGCTCATTGTCGACTTGCAACGAGAAAAACATCTCCACTGTTTCGGTGGGCAATACGAGAAAGCAACGCAACAGACTGATCGACGCTGTCATAAAAAGGCTGACTTTGGCGGTTCTGGCTATTAGCGGGGCAGCTAGCGAACTACTGGATGCTGCCCGCTATGGGCTTGGTGAGCGGCGCATTGACCTTGAGCTTGGGGGTAATACTAGCTTGCTCCCCGGACTTATTAGTAACGCTCACATGCTCGATTGGGGGAACCGGAGGCTGTACAACGGTGTAACGAGCGTCGCGCGACCGCTGTGACGTGACTGCGGTCGATGCTCACTGCGTGCTCATTCTGATAGGTGATTCCAGGCATGCCCGAACGAATGCAAAATGTCGCCATCTTGGATTCGCAACTCGTTGCGCAACTCACCGGGGCGCAGACGCCTGCCCTAGGTTCCACACGCGGGTTGGTTGAACGGCTGTTTGTTTCACGCGTTGACGGTACGTCGCAGCCCTACGCATTATACGTGCCCACGCCGCTGCCAGCGGATCTTTCGGTCGTGCTGCTGCTTCATGGGCGACTGCAAAGCGAGGCGGCATTGCTGGGAGGTCCCTATTTTCGCAAGTTGGCTCAAAATACGGGAAGCATCCTTGTCGCCCCCTATGGGCGAGATCTTTATGATTTCGCTGAGCCGGCAGGTACTGAGGCGTACCAAATACTCGATGAGGTCGTGGATGCATTCCACGTTGGGGGCGCATCGCGTTTTTCTTGCAGGCTACTCCATGGGTGGTTTTTCAGTCTTCAAAATCGGTCCTACTCATGCAGACCGCTGGGCCGGCGTGATGTGTATTTCAGGAGCAATTCTAAACAGTGGGACGTCGGTTGTTAGTTGGCGTTTCCGCAACACCCCTATATATGTCGTGACGGGCTCTAAAGACGAGAACATTCCGACCGAATACGGAGAACTGACCGCGGCATACCTTTCGAATGCTGGGGTGCCGGTAAGCTTTTATGAGCAAGAAGGCGGCTTGCATTTCTTACTCACGCTCATGCCGTCGCTGACGCAAGCGTGGCATGATATGATCGCTGGAACTGTTCGCGCCGCCTCAAACCTAAAGCGGAATAGTAACCTCCCGTCCGCACCTCCCACGCCGGCCGGTGCATTCAAAACGTAATAACGCATCTATCGGAGTGTAATGCCCGTTACAGTACCTGAGCAAGAAAAGGTGTAGCATCGTGAAAATCGTCCCGAATGCCCAGAGGAGAGCAACTTGAGTAAACGTTTAATTGGTGCGTTGGTTCCCGTCGTAATGGCGTTATTTGTTTTTCAATTTGCGGCTCTCGCTAGCAAACCCGCACACTCGAGTCAACCCGCGGCACACGCGAGGGGTACCCAAACCGTCGTTTTGGCCGGGGGGTGTTTCTGGGGAATGGAGGCGGTGTTCGAATCGCTCAAAGGCGTATCAAAGGTTGTGTCGGGATATGCGGGCGGAAATAAAGCAACTGCGCACTATGAAATTGTAAGTACGGGCTTAACCGGCCATGCAGAGTCCGTGAAGATCAGTTACGATCCCTCACAGATCAGCTTTAGCCAACTTCTGAACGTCTACTTCTCGGTTGCACACGACCCTACGCAACGCAACCGTCAGGATCCCGACACTGGACCTCAGTATCGCTCGGCGATTTTTTACGCGAACGACACTCAAAAGCGAAGTGCGCAGGCATACATCAGACAGCTAGATGATAAGCGGGTCTTTCGCGAGCCCATAGTCACGCAGGTTGTCCCGCTGCGAGACTTTTATCCCGCCGAAGATTACCATCAAAACTATTTCGATCGTCATCCCAACGATCCGTACATTGTCTACAACGACAAGCCGAAAGTGGAGCAACTGCGCAAACGCTTTCCCGGTCTTATTATAAGCCACCCATAGTGCTCTTCACGACGGCGCATCGCCGGAATGCGATGCGTAGGAGCGTGCATCGAAATACCAATCCGGCAATGACTTGGGAAAGGCGATGTCTCTGAAGCGAAAATCCACGTCTTCTCCGTCGCCGGAGTATCCATCCCCGATTTTACCGTGAATGTCAGTAACCACCGGGTGTCCCTGGAGCGTTGCCATCAAGATCGTAAACGTTACCGAGTATGTCGACCCGTGTTCAACGAATAGGCGGTCCGTTGCGACGAGCTTCCTTAGCTCGTAGGTCTTTTTGTCCGCGTAAATCTCGCGCAGCCGATTGCGTTCGGGGTCGCGATAGGGGCTGATTTGTAGATGTAACTGATCCCCTTCAACCGCGACCGAGTCAACGCGGTAGTCGTATTCGCCGACGGTGGAAACGGACCCAATGATCGGTAACGGAGTTTGATTGGGTTCGGGTGTCGGGACGAACGAAATGGGACGCGGATGAAGGGGCGCCGGCTCAAAAAGGTCCGCAGTGGGTGGACCCGGATCGCGAGGCTCGTTAAAAGCCGGCCGCTGGAATTCCAGCGGGCCGCGCTCAAAATCGCGAAAGACTCTTCGGCCCAGTGCCGCGCGGTCCGAACTGCGGCACCATACATG